>NZ_CP045067.1:3083737-3384983 GCF_016864015.1 Lacinutrix sp. WUR7
AATGAAATTTTATACGCAGCACAACTTTGTGGTGTTACTAAAATATGTAAAGTAGGAGGTATTCAAGCCATTGCTGGTTTAACTTTTGGAACTGAAAGTATTCCTAAAGTTTCTAAGATTTTCGGACCAGGAAATCAATACGTAACCGTTGCAAAACAATTGGCAACAAAGCATGGTATAGCAATTGATATGCCTGCAGGACCAAGTGAATTGTTAGTAATGGCAGATGCATCGGCAAATGCCGCTTATGTGGCTTCCGATTTGTTAAGTCAAGCAGAACATGGCGCAGATAGCCAAGTAATTTTAGTTTCGGATGCTAAAGATTTTATTTCAAATGTTTCCAATGAAATAGAAAAACAATTGCTAGAGTTACCAAGAAAAGAAATTGCTACCCAAGCATTACAAAATGCAAAAGCGATTTTAATTGAAAATGCAGATGAAGCATTAGATTTTGTTAATGAATATGCAGCAGAGCACCTTATTATTGCAACTAGAAATAACGATTTTTTCATCGATAATATTGCCAATGCAGGTTCTGTTTTTATAGGTAATTACACACCAGAAAGCGCAGGAGATTATGCTTCCGGAACCAACCATACTTTACCTACTAACGGATTTAGTAAAGCGTATTCCGGTGTGAATTTAGATAGCTTTTTAAAGAGTATCACCTTTCAAAAAATTAGTGAAAAAGGATTGCTAAATATTGGAAACACCATCGAGTTAATGGCAGAAGCCGAAGGTTTACAAGCACATAAAAATGCAGTTTCTATCCGATTAAAAGATTTAAAAAAATAGTATCGTCATGCAGCGCGAAGCGAAGAATCGACTAAGAATAAAGAAATGAAAAATAGTTTGAATATAAATAACCTGGTTAGGGAAAACATAAAAGCATTAAAAGCCTATTCGTCTGCAAGAGATGAATTTAAAGGTACTGCAGATGTGTTTTTAGATGCAAACGAGAATCCGTTTGGAGACTTAAATAGGTATCCAGACCCGCAACAAAAAGAGATTAAGCAAAAGTTGTCTACCATCAAAAAGGTAGAAGAAAATCAAATTTTTGTTGGTAATGGTAGTGACGAAGTTATTGATCTAGCGTTTCGTATTTTCTGTGAACCAGGAAAAGATAAGGTATTAACCTTTTCGCCAACGTACGGAATGTACGATGTGTCTGCAAATATTAATAATATCGAAGTTATAGAACAACCGCTAATTAACGATTTTCAAATTAGCCTTAATCAATTACAACCGTATTTAGATTTTGAAGAGCTGAAAATTATTTTTATTTGCTCTCCTAATAATCCAACAGGAAATAGTATTAATCCAGAGGATATAGAATATATTTTAGAAAATTTCAACGGTATAGTAATTGTTGATGAAGCCTATATCGATTTTAGTTCGCAAGCATCCTTCATTAAAAACATAGACAAATACAATAATCTAATTGTTAGTCAGACCTTTAGTAAAGCTTGGGGTTTAGCAGGTGTTAGAGTAGGAGTTGCCTATGCAAATGAAGCTATTATTAAACTTTATAATCGTGTAAAACCACCTTATAATGTGAGTACTTTAAATCAAGATGCAGTTTTAAAAAGCTTAAATAATGTAGAGGAAGTTCATCAAAATATTGATACCATTCTTTTAGAAAGAACAAAGTTAAAAGACGCCTTAAGTGCGCTTTCTATTGTGAAAAAAGTATATCCTACAGATGCCAATTTTTTGTTGGTAGAAGTGGATAATGCTAATAAAACGTATCAATATTTAATAGAAAAAAAAGTAATTATTAGAAATAGAAATACACAAGTCGAAAATTGTATTCGTATTACCGTTGGTACGAAGGAAGAGAATGAGAAGTTAATTAGCGCATTAAAGGATATTAATTAAAAGATTACCGCTTTCGCGGAAACTAAAGATGAAAAAAGTATTATTTATAGATAGAGACGGAACATTGGTATTAGAACCACCAGTAGATTATCAATTAGATAGTTTAGAGAAGTTAGAATTCTACCCAAAAGTATTTCAATATATGGCTAAAATAGCTTCAGAATTGGATTATGAATTGGTTATGGTAACCAATCAAGACGGATTAGGGACAGATTCTTTTCCAGAAGATACCTTTTGGCCTGCGCAAAACAAAGTAATAACTGCTTTTGAAAAGGAAGGTGTGCTTTTTTCTGAAATATGTATCGATAGAACTTTTTCACATGAAAATGCCGAAACTCGTAAGCCAAGAACGGGTTTACTAACCAAATATTTGGATAAAGAAAATTATGATTTAGAAAAATCTTTTGTGTTAGGAGACCGAATTACAGATATGGAATTGGCTAAAAACCTAGGTGCTAAAGGTATTTATTTGTCCGAAAATCCGAAATTAGGAGCAGATGAAATAGAAAGTTCCAAACAAGACATTTTAGATGCTATCGCTTTAACAAGTACCGATTGGAAAGAAATATATGAGTTTCTAAAATTGGAAGATCGTGTTCAAGAGATTACTAGAAATACAAACGAAACTAAAATTTACATTAAGCTAAATTTAGATGGCTCTGGTAAAAACGATATCGATACTGGTTTATCCTTTTTCGATCATATGTTAGATCAAATTGGTCGGCATGGCGCAATGGATTTAACTATTAAAGTGGATGGTGATTTAAATGTAGATGAACACCATACTATTGAAGATACTATGATTGCTTTGGGTGAATTATTTAATAAAGCATTAGGTAATAAATTGGGAATAGAACGTTATGGTTTTTGTTTGCCAATGGACGACTGTTTAGCACAGGTTGCTGTTGACTTTGGAGGTAGAAACTGGTTAGAATGGGAAGCAGATTTTAAACGTGAAAAAATAGGAGATATGCCAACCGAGATGTTTTTCCACTTGTTTAAATCGTTTACAGACGGTGCTAAATGTAACTTAAATATTAAAGCGGAAGGAACCAACGAACACCATAAAATTGAAGGTATTTTTAAAGCATTTGCGAAAGCGATGAAAATGGCAGTAAAACGCGATTCTAATAAAATGTTTTTACCATCTACAAAAGGAATGTTGTAAAATAACTTTTAGCCTTTAGATGTTAGCTATTCACTAACTTCTAAAAGCCGAAAGCAAAAGCCAAATAATGAAAATAGTTATTATAGATTACGGAGCAGGAAATATCAAAAGCATTCAGTTTGCTTTTAACCGATTGGGATTTGATGCGGTTCTATCGAATAATCCAGAAGAGATAAAAGCTGCAGATAAAATCATTTTTCCAGGAGTAGGAGAAGCGAGTAGTGCCATGAAAATGCTTGAAGAAAGTAAGTTAGATGTATTAATTCCGACATTAAAACAACCTGTTTTAGGAATTTGTTTAGGCATGCAATTACTTTGTAAATCCACTGAAGAAGGAAACACAAAAGGATTAGGGGTTTTTGATGTAGATGTAAAACGTTTTAATTCTAGTGTAAAAGTGCCACAAATGGGTTGGAATACGATACGTAATTTAAAATCTGATTTGTTTAAAAACATAAATGATAAAAGCTATATGTATCTTGTACATAGTTTTTATGCAGAAAATTGTAAAGAAAGTATTGCAACAACAGACTATGATGTAGTATATGCTTCCGCATTACAAAAAGATAATTTTTATGGTGTGCAATTTCACCCAGAAAAAAGTAGTGATGCAGGAGAACAATTATTAAAGAATTTTATAGCACTTTAATGTGTTTTATCCTGTTAGGTTTAAAAACCGGACAGGTATTTATATTAATTAAAAAGAGATTTCCACTTTTGTGGAAAATGCATATGAGAATAATACCAGCAATAGATATTATAGACGGAAAATGTGTTCGACTTACTAAAGGCGATTACAACACCAAAAAAATATACAATGAAAACCCTTTAGAGGTTGCCAAACAGTTTGAAGCAGCAGGAATTCAATATTTACATTTAGTAGATTTGGATGGCGCAAAAGCGAAACACATTGTAAACTATAAAGTATTAGAGCAAATAGCTTCTAAAACCAAATTAAAAATTGATTTTGGAGGTGGATTAAAAACAGATGAGGATTTACATATTGCTTTCAATTCTGGCGCAAAACAAATTACTGGCGGCAGTATTGCTGTGCAAGACACGAATACTTTTGACAACTGGATTTCTAAATATGGAGCACAAAAAATAATACTTGGTGCAGATTGTAGAAATGAAAAAATAGCCATTAGTGGCTGGATGGAAGAAAGCAATTTAGAAGTGATTCCTTTTATTCAAGGCTACCAGAAAAAGAACATTCAATATGTTATTTGTACAGATATTGCCAAAGATGGTATGCTAGAAGGTCCTTCTATAGAACTGTATAAAAAGATGCTTGAAAGCTGTTCTGCTAATAATCAAACTATTAAACTAATAGCATCAGGTGGTGTTACTACTATTGATGATATTAACTTGTTAGAAAAAATAGGGTGTGAGGCAGTTATAATTGGTAAAGCTTTATACGAAGGAAATATACGTTTAACCGATTTAGAAACGATCTACTAAAATGCTAGCAAAAAGAATCATTCCTTGTTTGGATATTAAAAACGGACGTACCGTAAAAGGTATTAATTTTGTTGGTTTACGAGATGCCGGAGATCCTGTTTTGCTTGCTAAAAAGTATGCGCTTCTTGGTGCAGATGAGTTGGTTTTATTAGACATTTCAGCAACATTAGAAGGTAGAAAAACGATGCTTGATTTGGTGCTAAAAGTAGCTGAACAAGTGAATATTCCGTTTACCGTTGGAGGTGGAATTTCTTCTATTGAAGATGTAGATGCACTTTTAAAATCTGGAGCAGATAAGGTTTCTATAAATTCTTCGGCAATTAAACGTCCAGAATTAATAAATGAATTGGCAAACAAATTCGGAAACCAATGTATTACCGTTGCAATTGATGCAAAACAGGTAGATGGAAATTGGATTGTGCATGTTGCTGGGGGAAGTATTCCTACGGAATTAGATTTATTTTCTTGGGCTAAAGAAGCGGAAGATCGTGGCGCCGGAGAAATACTTTTTACATCCATGAATAATGATGGAACTAAAAATGGCTTTGCTAACGAAGCATTGGCTACACTTTCTACAGAACTAAATATTCCTATAATCGCTTCTGGTGGCGCTGGAAATATGGCGCATTTTGTAGATGCTTTTCATATTGGAAAAGCAGATGCGGCTTTAGCAGCTAGTGTTTTTCATTTTTCTGAAATTGAAATAAAAGATTTAAAACAAGAATTAAAGAATAATAACATAGAAGTAAGATTATAAACTTGCTGTTACTTCGAGCGTAGTCGGGAGGTTTTGAGTAAAACATTAAGGTCTCGACTGCGCTCGACCAGACAAAAATTGAATTATGAATATAGATTTCAATAAAAATAACGACGGATTAGTACCTGCAATCATTCAAGATGCAACCACCAATAAAGTATTGATGTTAGGGTATATGAATGCGGAAGCCTTCAGTAAAACAAAAGATACAAAAAAGGTTACTTTTTTTAGCAGAACAAAAAAACGACTTTGGACCAAAGGAGAAGAAAGTGGTAATTTTCTAAACCTAGTAGATTATAAATTAGATTGTGATAATGACACTTTACTAATTCAAGTAAACCCAGTTGGACCAACCTGTCATAAAGGAACAGATACCTGTTGGAGTGAAGAGAATAAAGAAAGCTACGGTTTTATTTCTAAATTAGAAAACACTATTGAAAGCAGAGTGCAAGCTGGAGATTCTGAAAAATCGTATGTAGCTTCCTTATTTGCTTCAGGTATTAATAAAGTGGCTCAAAAAGTAGGAGAGGAAGCTGTAGAAGTGGTTATTGAAGCTATGGATAACAACGACGATTTATTTTTAAGTGAAAGTGCCGATTTACTATTTCATTATTTAATGTTGCTGCAAGCGAAAGGTTATAAATTAGAAGATGTAGTTTCGGTTTTAAAAACTAGAGAAAAATAATTCCATTAAAAAAGCCTCTGCTTTAAAGATTGGTGCGTTTCTATAAATATCATATCCTTTATAAAATTTTGTTAGATGTAATAAAATAGGTTACTTGCCGGCTTAAAGAGATTCTTAAAATATGTTTAACAAACGTTACTATTATCTAGTCAAAGTACAATATCTAGGCTATCGTTTTCATGGTTGGCAAAAACAGCCAAAATTGAAAACAGTGCATTTAATGATTGACAGAACTTTTAATTACATTTTAGAAGGCAAGCGTTTTAAAACCTTAGCTTCTGGTAGAACAGATGCTATGGTGTCTGCTAATGCTTCGGCTTTTGAGCTTTTTTTATATGAACCTATTGAAGATCAAGAAGCTTTTCTAGCACTCTTTAACCATAACTTACCTCAAGATATTCGCGCATTATCTATAGAAGAAGTTGATGCGGAATTCAATATTATTCAGCATTCTAAAACAAAAGAATATTTATACCTTTTTACATACGGAGAAAAATGCCATCCTTTTTGTGCGCCAATTTTAACTACTATTTTAGAGGATTTAGATATTGCAGCAATGGAAGAAGGAGCAACCCTATTTCAGGGCACGCATAACTTTAAAACCTACTGTTATAAAGCGACAAACGAAGGTTTATACACTAGAGAAGTTAGTACTTGTGAGTTGGTTGAGAATACCGTTTTTAGTGCGAATTTCTTCCCAGAAAAAACATACATGCTTCGTGTAAAAGGAAAAGGATTTGGTAGAAATCAAATTAGATTAATGATGGGAGCACTTATAAAATTAGGAAGAGGAGAAATTACTTTAGATTATATTAGGGCAACATTACTACCAGAAAGTACAGAAGTGATGGACTATATTGCTCCAGCTTCGGGATTAGTATTAAATAACATAGAATTTGAATAAACTTTAGTATTTTTATAGTAATTAAAAACTACATGGCTCAAAAAAACCGCAAAACAACTAAGCGTAAAAAAACGTATAAAACGGTAAATTCAGTTCCTGGAACTGTTTCTTACGTAGGTGAAAAACAATCTATTGAAACTAAAATTGATATTGTAAATTATAATAAAGATGCTTGTGACTTTAGAATTTCTAATAATGTAGAAGATGCTTTTCATTTTAAAGGGCAGGAACATGTTACTTGGATTAATATTAATGGTTTAAACAATACTGCCGAAATTGAAAAATTAGGTCAGCATTATAATCTACATCCTTTAGTTCTTGAAGATATTGTGACTACAAACCAAAGAGCTAAATTAGAAGAGTATGAAGGTTACCTTTTTATTGTTTTTAAAATGCTACACTTTAAAACCGAAGATGAAATAGTTTACGAGCACATGAGTATGGTTATTGGAGAAAACTATGTACTTACTTTTCAAGAAGCAGATGGTGATGTGTTTGATGATTTAAGAGATAGAATTAGAAATGCCAAAGGAAGAGTACGAAATGCCAAAGCTGATTATTTAATGTACACCATTTTAGATGCTGTGGTAGATAATTACTTTACGGTTATTGAAGCCGAAGGGGATAAGATTGAAGATTTAGAAGAAACCCTTTTTATTCAAGAATCTAGCTCTAATACAACCACTACAAGCATTCAAAACCAAAAGCGTGAAATACTAAAAATACGAAGAACCGTTTTTCCGTTTCGTGAAGTAGTAAACAAATTGGAAAAATCGGAAATCGATTTTATAGAAGATAAAACCAAAAACTATCTTCGTAATTTATATGATCACATGATACAAGTAAACGAAAGTATCGACTTGTATCGTGAAATGATTTGGGGACTTATGGATCTCTACATGACCAACATTAGTAATAAGATGAACGAGGTCATGAAAGTGCTAACTATTATAGCAACTATATTTATTCCGCTAACATTTATTGCAGGAATTTATGGCATGAATTTTACCAATATGCCAGAGCTTTCTAATCCGTATGGCTATTATATAGTTTGGGCAGTAATGATTGTTATACTCATAATTATGTTAATTTATTTTAGAAAAAAGAAGTGGCTTTAACATAATTTATGTTAAAAAAATCTTAAAACAGTTAAAACCTGTTAAAGGACTTGACAAAAGTGAGATTTCGCATAGTTTATATAGTGTTCGAACAAAACAAACTGTTTAAAACATTAAAATCAAAATATAATTATGAGTTATTTGAATATGCAAGATGAGAAATTATTACCTGTAGTTGTAGAACTAAATACACTACTTGCAGATTACCACATTTATTACCAAAAACTAAGAAATTTTCACTGGAATATTTTAGGAGAAAACTTCTTTGATCTTCACAATAAATTTGAAGAACTATACAAAGATGCACAACTAAAGATTGATGAAATAGCAGAACGTATTCTTACGTTAAGATTTCATCCAATGAGTAAATACAGCAATTATTTGAAAATTTCAGCTGTTGAAGAAGCTAAATCCTTAAAATCGGATACCTATATGGTTTCCGAAATTATTAAAGATCATAAAATAATACTAGCGCAAATGTCTAAAGTTATTCATAAAGCAGAAGAAGCTTCAGACGAAGGTACCATAGATCTTATTGGTGCTTACATACGAGATTTAGAAAAAGCAAGCTGGATGTTAGATGCTTGGACCAAAAAGACTTCCGATAAGTTACAGAGTGTTACCGTTGATTAAGTTTTTAGTAGTTACTAAAACAAAATCAATGTATAGAAACACTTAAAACTTATTGAAAAATGAAAACACAATTAGAAACCGCTTTTAATTTACTAACAGAAAAATTACAAGGTTGGCTAAATGCTTTTATCGAAATTTTACCAAATTTAGCAATTGCAATTACCGTACTTTTTGCATCGTATTTTACCGCAAAATATGTGAATAAGCTAGTGATAAAACTAGTATCCAAAAAAGTAGAACAAAAATCTATCACAAACATAGTTGCTAGAATTGCAACAGTAATAGTGGTGTCTACAGGAATATTTGTAGCCTTAGGCATTTTAAATTTAAGTAAAACATTAACTACGCTAATTACTGGAGCAGGAGTAATAGGTCTTGTTGTTGGTTTAGCTTTACAAGGCACATTATCTAACACTATTGCAGGTATTATCTTATCCTTTAGAAAAAAAATACAGATAGGAAACTGGGTAGAAACCAATGGTTTTTCTGGGGAAGTAATGGATATTAACCTAAAAGGATTTGTTATAAAGGAAGCAGATAACAATTTAGTTATTATTCCTAATAAAGACATATTAGAAAAACCTTTAAAAAATTATTCGCTGACTACCAGAATGCGTGTCATGTTGGAGTGTGGTGTTGGTTATGAGTCTGATTTAGATTTAGTAGAATCGCTTACCAAACAAACCATTGCCAATACGTTTAGCCAGGTAAAGGAAGCTAATGAAGTAGAATTTTATTACACAGAATTTGGCGGAAGTTCTATTAACTATCTATGTAGATTCTGGATAGACTCTGAAAATGCATTAGAAAGACTTAAATCTAAAAGTAAAGCCATTATAGAAATCAGAAAGGCTTACGATAAAGAAAACATCAATATTCCTTTTCCTATTAGAACATTGCAATTTGACAATAAATTAGCATTGCAGAAATCAGGAACACTTCAGGAAGAATTCTCTAATAACTAGAGTTGGAGTATACTTAGAATACACAAAGTATAGTCTATTACATTAAAATTTTAAAACCTTAAAGATATGTTACGTTGGACAATCACATTCATAATAATTGCATTTATTGCTGGAGTATTAGGCTTTAGCGGTATTGCAGGAGCTTCTGCTGGAATAGCCAAAATACTATTCTTTGTATTTATAGTATTATTTATTCTATCTCTTATTAGAGATGTAATAAGAAAAGTATAAAAACCAAAATTAATAACTATCAAAACCATAAAATCATGAAAAAAATAATAATAGTATTGGTACTTTTATTTTCCATTTCAACAGTATTTACAAGCTGTAGAGAAGAAAAGAAAACGCCAACAGAAAAAATAGAAGAAGCTGTAGAAAATACAGGTGATGCCATTGAAGATGCTGCAGATGATGTAGGTGATGAAATGGAAGATATTAAAGAGGAAATAGAAGATAAAGTGGAGTAATATTTCTGAAGAATATCCAATAAAGTTTAACCATTAAAATTTAAAAATAAAAATGAAAAATTTAATATATATATTTAGTTTATTAATGTGTACAGGTATTTATGCGCAAAACAATCCGGTTGATGTTTTAGATGAAACTACTGTAAAAACAGTAAAAGTCAAAGAAGATGGAAAACTTATTGAAAAGAAAGTAAAAGTAAATACAGTACAAAAGCAAGAGGTGAAAATCGATCCAAAAGATAGATATAAACTTAACGGATATCGAATCGACACACCAGTAAAAGTAACAAAAACGGTAATGGTCGATAATGATAAAGATCCGCAATATGATACCAAAACAAAAGTTACTTACTACAAATTTAATGACGTGGACTATGCGTTTATTCCAGATGAAAAAGGATTTATTGTTTCTGTAAAAAATGGCGATAAAAAAACACCTTTTGGTAATGCTAGATATTCCGATAGAAATAGGAGTTATATTGTTACTACAGAGGAATACACAGGAGTTGGATACTTTGATAAAGACAAAACTTTTGTTATCGAATATTATGATGGTGAAAGTGATGGATTGATTACCCAGGAGTTTAAAATTACGAAGTAGATTTTACGTTAGGCGATAGTTATTTTTAATTAAACCGACTATAGATTAATAGCATAAAAGCCTCGATTTTTTCGAGGCTTTTTGTATTTTTAAGCTTATTTAATATTTGTATTATGAATGAAACAATACCAAGAGAAACCTTCGACTTTTTTAAACGATTAGAAAAAAATAACAATCGAGAATGGTTTAACGAAAACAAGAAAGAATTTAAAGAAATAGAAGCAGAGGTAAAGCAAGTTTATAATCAGTTATTTAACATGCTTAATACACATGATGAAATGGATAAAATGAAGATGTTTCGTATTTATCGTGACGTGCGTTTTTCTAAAAACAAACTACCTTATAAAACTCATTTTGGAGGTTCTTTTAGTAGAGTAAAGCCACATTTAAGAGGAGGTTATTATTTACACATTCAGCCAAATAATGAAAGTTTTATTGCTACCGGATTCTGGGAACCAAACAAAGAAGATTTATTGCGAATTAGAAAAGAATTTGAACAAGACGATTCCGAAATCAGAGAAATAATAAACAATAAAAATTTTAAAGAAATTTGGGGAGAACTTGTTGGAGATGAAGTAAAAACAGCACCGCGAAACTTTGATAAAGAGCACAAAGCCATCGATTTAATCAAGAAAAAACAATTTATTTTTACCAAAAAATATACGGATAAAGAAGTGACTTCTCCAGACTTTTTAAACGATGTGGATAAAGCATTTACAGCCATTAGACCATATTTTGACTATATGAGTGATGTGTTGACTACAGATTTAAATGGCGTGTCGTTAATATAGGGATTGGGCTTGGTTGTTTTGTTTAATAATTGTCCCACCAATTGGTGTAATTATTTATAGTGTCTTTGACTTTAATTACTTCTCCAATTTCGGGAGTAATAACTTCTAGGTTTAGTGTCGCAGCTTTGTTTTTTAAACGTTCAATAGGATCTGTCCAATCGTGCAAAGCCAATTTAAAACCAGCCCAATGAATAGCCATGATTTTTTTAGCTTTCACATCTATTCCTGCTTGCGCAGTTTCTTCCGGCATCATGTGTATATCTGGCCACATTTCATTGTATTGTCCACATTCCATTAAAGCAAGATCAAAAGGACCATATTTTTTACCAATTTGGGTGAAATGAGGTGCATAACCACTATCGCCACTAAAGTAAATGTTTTCTGTTTCAGATTGTATCACCCAAGAACTCCATAAGGTACTTTGTGAATTATTAAATTTTCTTCCCGAAAAATGCTGTGCTGGAGTACAAACAAAAGTTAATGCATCTAATTTTGTTTCTTCCCACCAATCTAATTCGGTAATGATCTCTGGGGAAACATGCCATGCTTTTAAATGTGCACCAACTCCTAATGGCACATAAAAGCGTTGCGTTTTGTCTTTTATTTTTAATATGGTTTCATAATCCAAATGATCGTAATGGTCATGCGAAAATAGTACAGCATCAATTTGTGGCAGTTTTTCAATATCTAAAGGGAATTCTTCATTAAATCGATTGCCACCAAGTAGGGTATGCGGAGCAGCCACTTTTCCAAACATGGGATCTAATAAAATATTTTTACCATCTATTTGTAATAAAAAAGACGAATGTCCAAACCAAATCATTCTAGCTTCTCCTTTATAATCGGCCACATTAATAGAATCTATTTTATTCGCTTTTAAATTTTCTTTAGGTCTTCCGTTTGGAACTTTGGTGGTGAAAAAAGTATAGGCTAATTGAATCGTTTCCGAAAAACTTAAGTCTTTTGGTACCGCTTTGGTATTGACGAATTTTCCGTTATTAAACTGTTCCGATTTTTTATAAACGAGTTGTTGTTTTTTAGTAATGTCTCCTCCAAAACTAGGGTAGTACGTAGTAAATAAGAAATAGATTATTACTAAAAGACCAATAATACTAAGGATGGTTATTAACATGCGCTTTACAATTTTTTTAAGCATTTTATTTAAATTTACTAATGAGGAGTTTGGCGCATCAAACCATGCACACTGTAATTAAATTTAAAATTTAATTACAGCGCAAAATTAGTCTAATTATTAAGTTTAATAGAATTTAAAAGATAGATAATTATAGCATTTATGCTTAGACAGCAGCGAGTAATTCTGCTTTGTCTAGAAGTTGAATATTACCAATTAATTGGGCTTTTACAATAGACATCATACGTTTGTTTAAAGCGGAAGAGTTTTTTATATAAATAAGATATTCTTCTGTAGTGAATAAACCAATCATCATTCCTTTTAAAGCGTTTCTAAGCTTCATATCTTTTTGTAACGCATTTTCAATATAACAGATGCGTTTTTCAATAGATAACTCGTAAAAAACGTTCTTATGCTTTTTAGCATAATTTTTAAAAACTTCAATAAATAAAGGAACTTGTAATTTTGCTATTGGTCTAAGTACAAGATTTTGAAAACGTTCGTCGGTAGTCATATCATCCCTAATAATTATGGAAGCAATTTCTGGACGTGCTTGCTTTAAATTTAAGTCTCTAGTATTCATGTCTATAAGTTTTTATTAAAATTAGAGATTTTATAATCCCTAAAATAACATCGTATTTTTACTTGTTAACTAGTTTATTAACAAGCTATATTTTGGTATCTTTACCTAAAGTTTTTCAATAAAAACAGTACTTTTTTATACTATATTGGTGTTTATCATAAATAGTAGTATACTGGAATAGATGATTAGATTGAAAGATTAAAAATAAGGAACGACCAAGGTGCAAAAGAATTTTATTTTTTTATTCATCAAAATATTGAAATAGTATCTGCTTTGCTTGCTAAATATTTTATTAAAAAATGAAACAATTAATTTAATGGCAATCTTAAAAAAAACAAATCAAGATTTGCAATAAAAACGGTTATAATATATGAGATTTCATACAAGAAAATGGATAAAACCAGAAGATTTAAACCCAAACGGAACCTTGTTTGGTGGTAGACTTTTAGAATGGATAGATGAAGAGGCTGCACTTTATGCAGTGGTGCAATTAGAAAACCAACAAATTGTCACCAAATTTATTACAGAGATAGACTTTAAAAGCTCTGCTAGACAAGGGGATATTATTGAAATAGGGATAGATGCAGTAAAGTTTGGAAGATCTTCATTAACAGTGCGTTGCGAAGTTCGAAATATGATGACAAGAGAAACTATTATTACTATAGAAAAAATAGTAATGGTAAATTTAGATAAAAATGGAAATGCATTGCCACATAATAAAACAAAAGTGGAATTTGTAGGAGATAGGTTAAGTGATTAGTAATTAAACGAGTAAAGAAACAGAATAACGATAATAAGAGGAAGTTTCAGTTTTAGTTACCATATTGCGCTTAATAATTGTTAGTGCAACACTATCAATACGTTAAGAAAGAAAGATATGCTATTAATCACTTTTCGCAATGTAGTGTTTTCCTATTTTTTTAATTTAAAGCTCCATTTGTTTTTTGCGTTTATTTTATTAAATAGTACAAACCTACATTCTCAGACAACTTCAATTCCTGACTCAACTTTTGAGCAGGCTCTTATTTCATTAAATATAGATACCAACGGTTTAAATGGTAATATATTAAATAGTGATGCTGCATCTGTAGCTACTTTGTTTATAGGTAATATAGGTGTGCATGACCTTTCTGGAATAGAAGCTTTTAAAAATTTAAAATATTTGTTTGTTAATAATAATCATTTAACAACATTAGATTTATGTTTTAATCCATATTTAGAGGTATTAGATGCAGATAACAATAATTTAACGACATTAAATCTAGCTTCAAATCAAGCTTTAAGAGGTGTTTATATTAGTAATAATAATTTAAACACTTTAGATGTTAGCAATAATTCTCAATTAGAAAACCTGTATTGCAGTCTTAATAATATTAGTGTTTTAGACGTATCTGCAAATGGTAATTTAAAAGACTTAAGATGTTACTTTAATAATCTTTCTAGTATAAATCTTACAAGTAATTTAAATTTGGAGGATTTATTTATTTCAGAAAACAACTTAAATACATTAGATGTTTCAGCAAATACAGCTTTAAAAACCTTATCCTGTGATAATAATAGCTTAAGTGTTATTGATGTTTCCAGTAATGCTTCTTTACGTTATTTAAGTTGTTCTAATAACAATTTAAATGCTTTAGATTTAAGTGATAACAATGATTTAAAGCGCATACTTTGTAATAATAACAATATTACTAGTATCGAGTTAACTAATATTGAAGATTTGTTTTTACTGTATGTACAAAATAATCAAATTCAAAGTTTAGATATTTCTAATAATCCTGATGTGAAATATATTAATGCAGCGAATAACGTACTAAATAATATTGATATTAGAAATGGAAATAACCATCGTATAAGTCAGTTTTTAGTAACAGACAACCCAAGTTTAACTTGTATTTTTGTAGACGATACTTCTGCTAGTTATTTAAACAATTGGGAAGTAGGAAGCTCTTGTAATTTTGTTGCAGATGAGGGAGAATGTCAAACTTTATCTTCACAAGAAGTTATTGATGTAGATTTTAGAATGTATCCTAATCCTGCTACAACAGTAGTCAATGTTAGTTTAAATGTTCCTACTGCAAAATTAGTTTTATATAACGTTCGTGGTCAGTTTCTATTTGAAAAAGAAATTACGCTTGGCGAAAACAGTTTAAATGTATCTAGTTTAAGTTCGGGTTTATATATAGCAACTATTATAACAGAAGGAAATACAATTACTAAAAAATTAGTAATACAATAGGTTTATTCCGTAAGTAATTCTTTTATTCTGTTTTCTAAAGTGATACCAGAGATTTTACCACTTGCAATCCTTCCTTGTTTATCTACAAGCATTTTATGAGGTATCGATGAAACACCATATCTAAAAGCTATCGTTTTATTATTATCTAAAATATGTGTATTCCAAGTTAAGTTATCTGCTTGAATTGCACCTAACCATTCTGGTTCGCCTTTATCTTCACTGACACTTAAAATTACTAAGCCTTTATCTTTGTATTTATTGTGCAATCGCACTAGATTTGGATTTGTAGTTCTGCAAGGAGCACACCAACTAGCCCAAAAATCGACAAGAACAACTTTTCCTTTTAACGATGCTAAAGATATCGTTTGTCCGTTTGTATTTGGACCACTTAACGTATACGCCATAGGTCTATATTCGGTGTTTTTTATACTTTGTTGCGCTTCTTTTTCTTCAAGACTAACAATATCATTATGTATTAACTTAATCGATGGTAGGTTTTTAATAGCATTTGTTAATGTATCGTGAAGTTTTCTTAAATTTTCTGTAGAAAAGCTATGGTAATTTTCTTGCAATACAAAAGGAGTAAATTGCGAGTTGTTATTCGCTTCGATAAATTGCATAACAAAAGTTATTTTTTCGATTTGCAAATTTTCTAAATCAGTATTTAAAATCGAAGTTCTCTTGCTAGCGGTTTGCGGAGATTTATACTTTAAAAATAATTCACGCTCTTTATAATCGAAAGCATCCATTTTAGATTTATAATCCGAATACACCTTTTGTGTCTCCGAGTTAGAAGAAGTGGAAGAAAGAAATAAGTTTGTATTTAAAAACATATTTATTTCCGAAGCATCGACTAAAAATTTATACATAACATCACTTTCGTCTACCTTAATGGCATAAAATTCAGGTTGATTGGATGTGCCTTTAAAAGTAAAAGCCTTTTCTTTAATAGAAATAGTATCCATTAAAGTAAGTGTATCGCTTTCTATTTTATAAATATAAGCCGTATTTAAATTGGTGTTAAAAGTGGTTCCTCTAACAATAAATTCGTTTTCTAATAGGGCTTGAGGCGCTTTGTTGCTTTCATTAATCTTTATAGATTCTTCCTTTTTGCAACTAGACATAACTAGCAATACAAAGGTGATAGCAAGAAAACGAGGGAGTTCTTTTAGCATTTTAAAGTATATTTAATATGCTATATTACTAAATATTTTTTAGATATTTCTCTTCGACATAAAAAGTAGCAAAAGGTAGAATAGATGCAATGAGCACAATAAACATGGTTTTCTTATTCCATTTGTGTTCCATTCCAAACAAAATTGCTAGAACAATATAAGCCACAAATAGCAAACCATGAGGCATTCCTAATAGCTTAACAAAGTAATCATTACCATTTGGCATGCGTTTATATATTGCAGCAGCCATTAATAATAAGTAAGAAACACCTTCAAGTAAAGCGACTAAACGAAAAATATTTTTTAAGGAAAACATAGATTCTATTTTAAGTCTGCAAAGATATTAATTGTTTTAACGTATCTTTAAAAATCAAGTTATTAAATTTAAAGGCTATTAATCAAACCAATTAAAAATGAAATCATCTTCACTAACCCTAGTGCTGTTTGCACTTATAAGTATTTCTTGTAAAAAAGAACCAGAACCAATTTCTCAAACGACAGCTGAATTTAAAATAGATTATGAAAAATTTGTTTTAGATAATGGTCTAGAAGTTATCCTTCACGAAGATCATAGTGATCCTATAGTTGCAGTAGCCACGATGATGCATGTTGGATCTAATCGTGAAAAACCAGGAAAAACCGGATTCGCTCACTTTTTTGAACACATGAGTTTTAATGATTCGGAAAATGTTCCTGTTGGAGCAAACCGAAAAATGATTCCAGAATGGGGTGGAAGCAGAAATGGTGGAACTTGGAGTGATGGTACCGTGTACTATGAAGTAGTACCGAAAGATGCTTTTGAAAAAATTCTGTGGATTGATTCCGATCGTTTTGGTTACATGATTAATACCGTAACCAAAGAAGCATTAGAACGTGAAAAACAAGTAGTGAAAAACGAAAAACGCCAACGTGTTGATAACGCGGCTTATGGCTATACCGATGAAATTATTAGAAAAAACTTGTATCCAGAAGGACACCCATATAGTTGGACGGTTATTGGTGCTTTACCCGATTTACAAGCAGCAACCATAGACGATGTGAAAGCCTTTTACCATCAGTATTACGGTGCAAGTAATGCTTCTTTAGTGATTGCTGGAGATATTAATATTGAAGAAACGAAAGCACTTGTAGAAAAATGGTTTGGTGAAATACCTAGCGGACCAGAAGTACCGCAATTACAAGCAGAACCTGTTGTATTAGAAGAAATAAAATCTTTGTATTTTGAAGATAACTTTGCGAAGCTTCCAGAATTGCGAATGGTCATTCCAACAGTGGAAGAATATCACCAAGACGTTTACGCATTAGAAATTCTTGGACAACTTCTTAGCGGAAGTAAAAGTGCTCCATTGTATAATGTAATAGTAGAAGAACAAAAACTAGCACCAAATATTGGTACCTACCAAGCGAGTAATGAAATCGCAGGAGAATTTATTTTTAGAGTTCGCGCAAATGCAGGAACAGATTTAGATGATGTAAAAACCGCAATTGAAGAAGGTTTAACCAAATTTGAAACGAATGGCGTTAATGAAAATGATTTAAAACGAATTAAAGCAGAATTGGAAACCAATTTATACCAAGGGGTAAGTACTGTTTTAAACAAAGCATTTCAATTAGTACAAGACAATGAGTTTAAAGGAGATCCAGGATTTATTGTAGAAAGTGCGAAATTAACGGAAGCGGTAACCGCTGAAGATGTTATGCGTGTTTACAATGAATACATTAAAGACAAAAACTATATAATGACCAGCGTGGTACCAAAAGGACAATTAGACCTAGCGGTAACAGATGCAAAAATAGCAACCGTTTGGCTAGAACGAGTACGATATAATGTAGCTAATGAAGAAGTTGGTCAAGGTGCCGAAGCGGTTTATGAAAAAACAGAAACAAAACAAGATAGAAGTGAGCCTGAATTTGGTGAGTTACCATTGTTTAAAGCGCCAACCATTTGGACAAGCAGCCTTGAAAACGGATTAAGTTTATACGGAATAGAAAATAACGAAGTACCTCTAGTACAGTTTGATATTACTATTCCTGGCGGACAGTTACTAGATCCAATTGGAAAAGAAGGTGTATCAAGTTTGTTAAGCGATTTAATGAAGGAAGGCACAGCGACAAAAACTCCTGCAGAATTAGAAGAAGCTATTGGTTTATTAGGAGCTTCTATAAATATGTATAGCGGAAAAGAAGATTTTCATATCACAGGTTCTTGTTTGACTAAGAATTTTGAAGGCACCATGGCTTTGGTAAAAGAAATGATATTGGAACCACGTTGGGATGAAAAAGAATTTGAGCGTTTAAAATTAGCTTTAGAAACTAGTTTAAAAGGACGGGAGGCCAATCCAAACGCTATTGCATCTAATATTTTTAACAAATTAATTTATGGTCATAATCATCGTTTTGGTACACTAGGTGCTGGAACGCTAGAAAGCACGCAAGGGATTACTATGAAAGATTTAAAATCCTATTATAATAACCTTTCGCCTAAAGAGGCTAATTTTCATATTGCAGGAGCATTAACCAAAGAACAAACAGAAGGTGTAGTTAGTGTGTTAAATACCTGGAGTGGCTATAAAATAGCAGTTCCGCATTATAATTTACCAATTAATAATAACAAAGGAAATATCTACTTTATTGATGTTCCCGATGCAAAACAATCGGTGTTACAAATAGGTAAGTTGGCTATTTCTGCAAAAGATAAAAATGCGAATAAGTTAGAATTTGCAAACGAAATTTTAGGAGGTGGTTCTAGTGGTAGATTATTTCAAACCTTACGAATAGAAAAAGGATATACCTATGGCGCATACTCTGGTTTTTCAAAAAGTAATGAAGTAGCACCTTTTACAGTTCGATCTAGTGTTAGAGCAAATGCAACCTTAAAATCTTTAGAAATTATTAAAGAGATGCTAACCAATTACCAAGCAAGTTTTACAGATAATGAAGTAGCATTAACTAAAAATAAAATTCTAAAAGGAAATACTAGAGCTTTTGAGAGTTTGGGAGCGCAATTATCTGTTTTAAGAAACATAAGTAAATACAATAAACCAAGTACCTATGTTGTAGACGAACAAGAGGAATTGGTAAACATGACTTTAGACGATTATAAAATCACTATTAGAAATTATTTAAACGAAGAAGAAATGATTTACGTAATTGTAGGAGATAGGAAAACACAAATACGGGAGATTGAAAAATTAGGGAAACCAATTATTGAACTAGATATTTATGGAAATGTTGTAACATTTGATAGGTATGGAAACCTTATAGAAGCACCTGTTTTATAAATAATTAACAAACAGATACACAAAAAAACGCAACCTAAAAGGATGCGTTTTTTTTTATTTATAAAATGGTATTCTGTTTAATTATCTTCAGACATTAAAGCAAAAAACTTATCAATATTTGGTAAAATAATTATTCTTGTTCTTCTGTTTCTAGCTCTATCTTCTCTAGTGTCATTTCCTACTAAAGGTTGGTAGCTGCTGCGTCCTGAAGCAATTAATTTTTCTGGAGCTACGTTATATTGTTGTTGTAATTTTCTAACAACAGACGTTGCACGTAACACACTTAAATCCCAATTGTCTTGTAATTTATCTGTATTTATACTTCTAGCATCTGTATGGCCTTCTACCATAACATCTAT
The DNA here is from genome assembly GCF_016864015.1 of Lacinutrix sp. WUR7. Taxonomy (NCBI): domain Bacteria; kingdom Pseudomonadati; phylum Bacteroidota; class Flavobacteriia; order Flavobacteriales; family Flavobacteriaceae; genus Lacinutrix; species Lacinutrix sp. WUR7. The sequence continues at coordinate 3,103,935 of NZ_CP045067.1, forward strand.
ACTAGATTCTGAGTTTACCACATCTGCTATTTTTTGTAAAATATCATTTGCTTTATTGCTAACTCTATAGCTTCCAGAATTAAATAACATTTTATCTGAAATAGAAATCATAACCACAGTTTCATCAATACTAATTGCAATATCATCACTTTCATCAAAAGAAGTTGTATTCATTCTTTTCTTCAAGTTATAAGAAACAGCCAAGTCCATAGAATCTTTTAAAGTTTTTGCCTGACTGACTAAATTAGGGTCCACTTTCGTTAAAGTTTCACGCATCTTTGTTTTTGTGTTGTTAGACATTACTGCAACACCAGCAACATTTTCCATTTTAGAATCATTCTCTTCGCTTAAAGAACTATTTAAAGAAGCTAATGTGTTAATTTTAGTATTGTATTGATCTACGCGTTCTTGTATAGCAGCAAACTTACCTTCAAGATCCTCCTTTGCTACTTTCGTTTTAGTTAATTCACTTTTAATTTGTCCGTTTTCGTTTTCTAAAGCAAGAAATTTCTTTTTAGAAACACATGAGGTTAAAACTATTGCAACAAGTAGTAATATGGATGTTTTTTTCATAATAAATGTATAGTTATTGTTTTCTTTATGTACGCAGAAAATCTTAATATGGTTTATCTGCATCTTCATTTTTTATTTATATAAAAAAACACAGCCTAATAAAAGGCTGTGTTTTAGATGTCTGTGTGAAATATTTATTCCGAAAGAATTTCTAAATCTTCAATGGTTAGAACTTCCATTTTGTTTTCCATTTCATCCAAAATGGTTTCTGTAGAGTAAGTGATCTTAAAGTTTTGTCCAATAAACTTTTCATTTTTCAAATCAAATTTCTTGCTTGTTTCATCAGTAATAGCATCAAAAACATGTGCTGTATCTGCATTATCACTAAAATAATAGGCTTCATTTTCTATTCCATCAAATGTAGCGGTAATCGTTTTTTTGTCTTGAATACTAGTAAAAGACACAAGTGTAAAAAAGGCAATTAAAAGAGTTTTCATGTTTTATGTTTTTTAAAATTATATGGTATATACGTCGTAGCAGAATCTTTAGACTTGGATAAAATTATATTTAACACATTTAACAATTTTTAATCTATTACAAATTACTGCTAATCACTAGCTGCATATTTCATACTTTTGCAAAAATATTTTTATGCATTTTACAAGAACTTTTTCTACTACAAATACTAGTCAACGTATTGCTGTTAAACTTAACGCAAATGGAGAGAGATCTGTAATGCAAAAACATCCTTGGGTTTTTTCAGATAGTATTATAAAAACGAATAAAGATCCGCAAACAGGAGATTTAGCAATTATTTTCGGAAAGAATAAAAACAAAATTATTGGTTTTGGATTATTCGATTTAGCGTCACCTATTCGAATAAAAATGATTCATCATGGTGATCCAATTGCTATAGATGCTACTTTTTTTAATCAGAAAATAGCGGAAGCTTTTAGCAAAAGAAGTTCTTTACTAAAAACAAACACCAATAGTTATCGATTGCTTTTTGGCGAGAATGATGGTTTTCCTGGTTTAATTGCAGATGTATATGCGACGGTTTTAGTGGTGAAAATATATTCCGAAATATGGCTAAACTATTTACAAAACATATTAGAATCCTTAATAAGCACCAGCAATTGTAAAACTGTTGTTATACGATTAAGTAGAAGTTTAGAGCAAAGTAAAGCACATGATTTAAAGGATGGAGAAGTGGTTTATGGTGTTTTAGAAAAGGAAGTGGTACAGTTTGTGGAGCATGGTGTGCAATTTTCGGCCAATGTAATTCACGGACATAAAACAGGATATTTTTTAGACCATAGATTAAACCGAAAGCAAGTAGGAGCATGGAGTCGTGGTAAAACGGTGCTAGATGTTTTTAGTTATGCTGGCGGATTTTCGGTACATGCATTAGCAAATCAAGCAAAAGAGGTTACCAGTTTAGATATTAGTAAACAAGCACTAGAAATGGCGGTTGCTAACGGAAAATTAAATACCTATTCCGGAAAACATAAAACCATTGCTGGAGATGCTTTTGCTGCAATGAAACAATTAATAAAAGATAAAACTACTTTTGATGTGGTAGTTATAGATCCACCAAGTTTTGCAAAACAGCAAAGCGAAATAGATTTAGCAAAAAAGAAATATGCACAATTGGCGACTTTAGGTTTAGAACTTACTGCACCAAACGGTTTACTTGTTTTGGCCTCTTGTTCTAGTAGAATTCTTGCACAAACGTTTTTCGATATTAATGCTCAAGTACTACGAGAGTCTAACAGGAATTATAAGGTTATTTTAAAAACAGAACACGATACAGATCATCCAGTTGGTTTCCCAGAAGGCGCATATTTAAAGTGTGGTTATTATAGAATAGAAAAATAGTTTTACTAAGGAAATGAAAATTATTTATTTATTCTTAATTTTGAGTATGGTATATCCAGATAGTACATCCAATATTTTTGATTTTAAATCAAAAGAGGATACCAATAATTGGTATGTTATTAATGATGGTGTCATGGGAGGATTTTCTTCAAGTTCCTTAGAAATTAAACCAGATGGAAAAGCGCTATTTAAAGGTCATGTGACTACAGAAAACAATGGTGGTTTTGCTTCCGTTCGATATACTTTTACTAAAAAAGAAGTTTCCAAGTTTACCTATATAGTACTCCGAATTAAAGGAGATGGTAAAGACTATCAATTCCGAATTAAAGAAGAACAAGAACAGCGTCATTCTTATATAGCTCCTTTTTCTACTTCTGGAAAGTGGGAGGTCATTAAAATTCCGTTATCAAAATTTTATCCTAGTTTTAGAGGAAACACATTAGATATTCCAAATTTTTCTGGAAAGTCCATGGAAGAAATTGCATTTCTAATTGCTAATAAAACAAAAGAATTTTTTCAACTAGAAATAGAGTCTATTTCACTGGAATAAAAGAAAAAAAATGGCTCAGAAATAAGTAAGAATGTACACAAATATAAATTTACGCTTTTTTCCTTTTGTTTGCTTTATAGTCCAAAACTGGATACAATAAACTAGGTATAATGGCATCGTTTAATCCAAATACTCGAAATTTGGTGTTCCTTTCATCGTATTTTTTTGAATAAAAATTCTTTTCATCGTGTATTTTTATAGTTCATAAGATTTTTTGTGTGCTATTGCGCTGAATATTATAGTTTTAACCTGTTGAAACTGTCAAATATTATGAAAAGCTTAGTTACTATTTTTTGTTGTACCCTTTTTTTTGGAGCCTGTCAAACGTTACATGCACAAGATTCTGTAGATAATTCTATAGCACTTGCCATTAATTTTCAAGAAAATTATTCGGATGCTAATTCGGAAATAAAGGAATTTAATAAAAATACAGATAGTGTTCCTGATTTTCAGTTAAAAGAGGAAAAAATTAAAATCGTAGGAACCATTTTTAAATCCGACGGAATAACGCCTGCCAATAATGTAACGCTTTCTATATCACAACCAGATGAAGATGGTTATTACAGTATTAAAAAAGATAAGGATAAACGACAAATATATCATAGTGCTTCTATAACTACAGATGTAGATGGAAAGTATGCTTTTTACACTTTTATTCCAGGAACCGTGCATAGAAGTGGCCATGTAAAATCTATTCGTCCTGTTATAAAAGAAGAAGGTAAGGAAGCTTATGAACTAAACGCTTTTTATTTTGATAATGATCCTTTGTTAACGAAATATAGAATTAAACGGTTGACGAAAAAAGGACTAGATAAAAGCATTCTAAAATTAGAAAAAAAAGAAGATATGTTTGTTGCACATAGAAATATTATTCTTGGTAAAGATATTTTAGATTGTAAATAAAAAGACTACTTCATAAACTGTAATACATAGAAAACATCTTGAATCAAACACAAGATGTTTTTTGCTTTAGTGTCCTTTTTCAGGAGCTAGAAATCCTAAAAAGTTGAATTTTGTTTTTCGTCTAAATAATATTAAAACGTGTAGTAGAAAGAATATTCAGATTATATTCGTTTTATTTGTGTACAATTAATAGTAAAATAGATTAGAACCCATTATGGCATCATTTTCAGAATTAGGTATTCATAAAAACTACGTGAAATCCTTAAAAGAATTAGGGATTAAAGCACCTACGGAAATTCAAGAACAAGCAATTCCTATTTTAATACAATCTAAAACAGATTTAGTAGGTTTAGCCCAAACAGGTACAGGGAAAACTGCTGCCTATGGTTTGCCAGTTTTACATCGTATTAATCCTAAAAAAGCAGAAATACAAGCTTTAATATTATCGCCAACTAGAGAGTTGGTACAGCAAATTAAAAAGCAACTTTTTAAATTCACCAAGTATAACGATACTAAAATATTTTGTGAAGGTGTTTATGGAGGCGAAAAAATAGATATTCAAATAAAAAATCTGAAACGTACTACTCATATTATTGTAGCAACTCCAGGACGTTTGGTAGATCTTATTAATAGAGAAGTTATTGACTTACAAAATGTAGAAACTTTAGTCTTAGACGAAGCAGATGAAATGCTAAGTATGGGTTTTAAAGACGATTTAACTACTATTTTAAAAACGACTAAAGCTTCTAAAAACACATGGCTATTCTCTGCAACTATGCCAGAAAGTTTAAAAGACATCGTAAAAAGATATATTAAACCAGATGCAGTTCGATTAGAAATAAACCGAAATAGTCTAGTAAATGCTAATATTTCCCATTCTTTTATTGAAACGACTATTCAAAATAAAATAAATATATTAGTATCTGTTTTAGAAGAAAGAACGGAAGAACGAGGAATAATTTTTTGTAAAACAAAAGCAGGAACACAAGCATTAACGCATCAGTTGCAGCAAGAAGGATTTAATGTAGGAGCTTTAGAAGGGGATATGCAACAAAGAGATCGTGAAAAAGTTATGCGTGCTTTTAAAAACACTAGCGTGCAAATATTAATATCTACAGATGTTTCGGCAAGAGGAATAGATGTAAATAATCTAGGTTTCGTAATTCATTACCAATTACCAGAACATTTAGAATATTACACACATAGATCTGGTAGAACAGCAAGAGCAGGGAAAAAAGGAGAATCGATAGCCTTAGTATTATCTAACGAAGTTTCAAGAATTCAAGAAATTGAAAAAGCACTTGGTATTAAAATAAAGCAAAAAACAGTATAAATTATTTTATAATTTACCAGGGTTAAATAACATATTTGGAAGAACAAGATTTTATTAATGATTTAAGAGAAGGAAAGCAATTTGCTTACGGAAAGCTTTTGGATCTTTTTCAGCAAAAAGTATTTGCTACTTGTATTTCTTTTGTGCCTAACAAAGAAGATGCGGAAGATATTGCACAAGATGTTTTTGTAGAGGTTTTTAATGCTATTCATAAATTTCAAGGAAATTCTAAATTATCTACTTGGATTTATAGAATTACAACCAATAAATGTCTAGAGTTTATTAGAAAAAAGAACACAAAAAAACGTTTTGCTTTCTTGCAATCTTTAACAGGAAATGATATTGCAATAGATAAAACAAATTATTTTACAGAGATAAATCATCCCGGAATTGTTCTAGAACAAAAGGAAACGAGTGAAACCCTATTTTACGCTATCAATCAATTACCAGAAGCACAAAGAATAGTATTTACTTTAAATAAAATAGACGATAAAAGTTATAAGGAAATAAGCGAGATTACAGATAAAAGCATCAGTTCTATTGAGTCTCTATTGTTTAGAGCTAAAAAGAATTTACAAGTGTCTCTAGAACATTTTTATAAAAATGAAAAATAAGCGCAAGTTTTTACAAATTTATGCATCTAAATAAATATGAAAACAAATAATAACATTCAAGAAAAAATAGACAATACCTTTAAAGCTTTTGATGCTATAGAAGAGGTTACTATTTCGCCTTTTTTTAAAGATAAAACCATGCAGCGTTTGTTTTCTCAGCAAGAAGAAGAAAAAGTTGCTTGGTCTTGGTTCTCACCTAAATTACAACTAGCTACTTTGATATGTATTGTTGCTTTAAACGTACTAGCCTTCTCAAAGTTTCAAGAAACAAAATATGAAGAGAATGTTAATCTATTTGCAGAAACTTATGGTTTATCTACAAGTACAGAAACATTGCTATTAAATTAAGAATATGAAAAAGAATACTGTTTTATATATTTTACTTGTTTTTTTAATTGTTGTAAATGGTTTTTTTGTGTTTAACTACGTGGGGAAATCTAATGATAATAAAGCTGAAGGACGTAAAGATCCCATGAGCTTTTTAAGAAAAGAATTAAAGTTTAATGATGCGCAACAGGAAAAGTTACAAACTATAAATGTTGCACATCATGAAAATATGATGCATAGCAATAACGCGTTAAGAGATTTAAAAGATGCATTATTAAATAATATTTCTAATGCTTCGGTAGATGAAAAAACGATAGACTCTATTACAAGTTTAATAGGAAAAGAACAAGCAAATCTAGAAAAGGAAGTTTATTATCACTTTAATAGTATTCATGATATATGTGATGAAAAACAAAAAGAAAAATTTAAGAAAATAATAAAGGATGCACTTCGTAGAGGTGGTGATGAAGGAGGAAGACCTCCAAGATCCCAAAGACCAGAAAGACCAGAAGGTCATAGACCTCCTCCGCCTCCAAACGATTTCTAATAGAATATTATCTAAAAGCGCTTCATAAATGAAGCGCTTTTTTTTTGGCTTTTATTTAACAATATGTAGCACAAGGAATTAAATATGTTGGCATCTAAAAGAACATAACAATAAATATTTTAGATATGAAAAGTAGCACAATTAAAAAAACAGTTTTAGCATTTGGTATAGTAGTATTAATATCTAATAGCGCTTTTGCACAGTCGCAAAACCGACAAGAAAAAACACCACCGTCTTTTAGTGAACTAATAAAAAAGATGGATGCAAACGAAGATGGTAAACTTTCTAAAGATGAAATTAAAGGGCCTTTAAAAGAAAACTTTTCTAAAATTGATACCGATGAAGATGGTTTTATTTCAGAAGAAGAATTTAAAAATGCGCCAAAGCCTAAAGGAAGAGGAAAGAAATAAAGAATAGTTTTTTGAGTGATTAGTTGATTGAAATTAAAGCTTCGTGTGATTGCGAAGCTTTTTTTACAATTAGAAAAATAATAAATATGAAGAAAATGAAAAAATTAAAAAGAAGCATCCATTTTCTTTTAGTGTCTTTAACCTGTAGTAGTTTCCTTTTAACTTTCCAAGCGTGTAGTACAGATGATGATATAGAGGCTACAACAGAAGAGTTTGATGATAGCAATTTTGAAACAATAGATTGGACCACAACAACACATAGCAGTGAAGTAGATCCGAATATGGATGAAGTTTTTGATAACAATACCGTGAAGAAATTAGAAATTGTTATTACAGAATCACGTTGGCAAAGTATGTTGGATAATATGACAGAAACGTATGGGGCGTTTGGGGTAGGAGTAAATTCCGAATCTGCAGATACAGAGGAAGGTTCCATTTTTGTTCCTTCAGAAGTGTTTTATAATGGTTTGGAGTGGTATAGAGTTGGCGTGAGTTTTAATGGAAACTCCAGTTTACAAAGTAGTTGGCAAAATGGTATTTTAAAGCTGTCCTTTAAATTGGATTTCGACTTTTTTGGAGAGGAGTATCCACAAATTGATAAGCAACGCTTTTATGGTTTTAAAAATTTAAACCTTAAAAATAATTTTGATAACAAATCGATATTACAGGAAAACGGAAATACAGATACGTATTCTAATTCTGTACACGTAGCTTTTTATAAAGTGTATATAGACCATGGAGATGGAGCGGAATATTTTGGTTTATATACTTTGGTGCAAGAATTAGATGAGAATGTTTAATACTAAGGATATAAAGACAATTATTGGAATTAATTTTCTGTAGATCCATAGTTCTTTGCATAGAAGGACCTCACCAAGTAAAAGTAATAATGCTTTTTAACAACAATGAATTTAATCAAAAGTATAAAATAGGAAACTATGAAGATTTTTAGAAAAATTAGAAGAACATTAGTCGCTTCAGGTAAAACTAAAAATTACCTACTATATGCTTTTGGAGAAATTTTATTGATTGTGATAGGTATTTTAATTGCATGGAAAATTAATAGTATCAATGAAATTAGAAAAAACAGAATTGTAGAATTAAAAATATACCAAAGTTTAAATGAAGAGTTAAACGCTAATTTAGTTTTACTAGATTCTTCCATCGTTAGGTATGCTCATAACGTACAAACCATCCAAAATACCATTCAATGCATACGTTCAAAATCCTATGATTTATCCGATGCATTAAAAGAAGGTATTATTGATGTAAATCATCAAGTTACCAAACTGCAAAGTGGTGCAATAAACTCGGTTAGTAGTACTAATAAATTCGAATTTATTGAAAGCGATTTGTTGCGAGATTTAATTGCTTCGTATCCAAATGAATTAAACAATTTTGAAAACCAAGAATTAAAAATTGGAAACATCGTTGTTAATCGTTTACAACCAGTTATCGAATCCCATATTTCATTAATTGATATTCTTTTAACTAGAAATGTGAAATATAGTAATACCGAGCCGTATTCTAAACAAACAGATTATAATAAATTATTAAATAGTAGGGACTATCAAAATGTGTTAGTAGACAGGTTAATACAAACCGAAAGTCAACTAACAATTGCTAATAACTTAAGAGATAAAACACAAATAATAGCTTTTAAATTAAATAAAGAATTAGAGAATTAAGCACAAGTTTTTTAACAATAATGCATCTAAAGAAGAAACACCAAACAAATGAAAAAGAATAATTTAAAAACAACTATCACTATTTTTTCCATGCTATTATGTTTTAGCCTTTTTGCACAAGGACCTCCAGGAGGTGGTGGTGGAGGTGGTCGTGGTGGCGGACAAGGAAGAGGAGGTCAAAAAGGCGGGAAACCAGAAGCTTCCGAAATTTTATTAAAGTTAGATACCAATAAAGATAATTTTATAGATAAAGATGAAGCTGCCAAAGATAAAAGAGGAAAAATTTCTGAAGATTTTGAGGTAATAGATAGTAATGATGACGAACTAATAGATTTAGAAGAATTAGATGCTTCGTTAAACGATAGAAAACCTAAAAAAGTTTCGCCTAAAAAAATAATAAAAGAAGTAGATGATAATGGTGATGGTACGTTAAATGAATTAGAGATTGCGGCAAAAGGAAAACGCGATTTATCTGAAAAATTTAGTGAGATAGATACCAATAAGGATGCAGAATTAGATGAAGAAGAGCTGAAAGCCTTTTTTGGTGATTCGGAGGATGAAGATGATAAAAAATCAAAACGAAAAAGAAGAGATTAAATTTAAATGTGAATTATAATTATGAGAAAGCAATACAAAATAATTACGATACTTTTAATAAGTGTATTTATTGGATGTAAAAGTAATACAAATTCACACAGTCATGATGGTCAAGAAAGCCATTCTCATGAAAGTGATAATACTTCAGAAATAACCAATGATTATTTTGGTAATTATGATTTAGAAGATGAAGCTTATGGAACAAAAACGAGAGTTACTATTACAAAAGACTCCCGAATTATGGTGACAAATTCTTTACCAAATCATGAAACAGGAAGCTTTCCAAACCCAGGAAATCCAAATTCTATTTCAGCAAAAAACAAAACCTATACTTTTCCATTAAACCCTATTTATACAGGTAAATCACAATGGATGCGCGAACCAGGAATTGCTTTAAATGGTATTAAGTTTGAACCACAAACAGCAGAAGTTGTGGTTTGCGAAACAGGTGAAAATTATAGAGTGGAAGCAATTCAAGACATTATAGATCTTGGCTTAGATTTTAACCATGCACATGTGCAACCTACTGGAGAGTATCATTATCATGGTACGCCAACTTCCATGATTGAGAAATTTGATACTGGAGAAGATATAGTACATATTGGTTTTGCTCATGATGGTTTCCCGATATATTACTCTAAAAGCGGCAAGTATAAACCCAGCTTTGCACTTTTAGATGGAAATAGAGAAGGGGAAGATTGTACTTATGATAATCCGAAAGAACATTTAGATATTGCTGTTGGCGGACATCATGATGGAAGTTTTGGTTCCGATTTCGAGTATGTAGATGGATTTGGAGATTTAGATACCTGTAACGGTATTGAAGTAGATGGTCAATACATGTATTTTGTTACTAACGAGTTTCCTTATGTTGGTAGATGCGTTATGGGAGAAGTTTCTTCAGATAAGAATCAAGGAGGACCTCCAAACAGTCAACAAGGAGGAGGACGTCCAAGTATTTCAGAAATTTTCACGAAAATGGATACCAATAAAGATGGTAAACTTTCTAGTACTGAAACACAAGGACCATTAAAAGAAGATTTTTCTAAAATAGATATAAATAAAGATACTTATAAATCTATAGAAGAATTAGAAAAAGCTTCTAAAGGGAATAATCAAAGACCACAAGGAGGAAAACCACAAGGTCGAGGAAATTAAAAAGAAAATATTATAAAAGTTGCGCAAGTTATTACCATTTATAGCATCTAAAAACTAAATACTAAAAAAAACAATATGAAAAACTTATTTAAATTTTTCTTTTTATCGCTATTTCTAGCTTTAGCAATTTTGGCTTGTTCCGGTGATGATAATGGTTCAAGTGATGAAGAAGAAGTAGAGGAAGAAACTACTTGGTACCTAGATGCAGATGGAGATGGTTATGGAGATCCAAGCGAATCTATCTCATCGACAACACAGCCTGATGGATACGTGAGTAATAACACAGATTCTGATGATACAGATTCAGACTCAGAAGCCGAAGTACAGCCAACTTTACACGAAGCTTTCGCAGACTTCGATGCAAATAATTTAACCATCATGTTAAGCGGAACAAATGTGGTAATAGAAAGTAATGGTTTGCCAAATCATACATCTCCTTATTGGTCTAATACAACATCAAGAAGCATTACGGGGCCAGATGGAAATACTATGACAACAGTTTCAAACGCAGATCATCCTTTATGGGTAGAACCAACTGTTACTTCTCAAGATCAAATGGCTCCAGGGAATATTGATGATTTTAATGGTACGTATTCGTTAACCGTTTCTGCAAATCCGCAATTAGCATCTAGTTCTACTGCAACAGGTTTAGGAGCAATAGGTATTGCGATTAGTGGATCGATGATTTATAATGATGAAGAAGGGCCAAACATTCCTTTAGATAATGCTGTAGGATCTTTAGATTACACTGCTGCACATACAGGACCACAAAGTTACCATTATCACTTAGAAACAAAAGCTTGGTCTGAAGATGATGATAACTTAATTGGTATTATTGCAGATGGATTTTTTCTTTACGGAAGAAAATGTGATGCAACAGGAACATACCCTACAGATTTAGATGCATCAGGCGGACATACAAGTACTACACAACATACAGACGTTGCAGAATATCACTATCATATTCAAAACGAATTATATTTAAATAGTTATTATATTTTATTCCCAGGTGATTATCAAGGAACTCCAAGTAATATTCAATAAAAGCTGTATTATATTCAGTTTTATGCTCTTTTTTAATTGTCAGAATAAGACAGTTAAAAAAGAGCAATTAACTGCGGTTGCTATGGAGGTTTCTTTACCCGAAGTTTCTAAATCCGCATTAATTCTAAAGCCAAATATCGGACTTGTCTATTATCAAGATACCCCTTTTACTGGTATTTCTGTTTTAAGTTATCCTAACGGAAATATGGCAGAATCTATTCCGTATAAAAATGGAAAAAAAGATGGAACGTTAAAGAAATGGTTTGAAAATGAAACATTAAGTTTTGAAGCATTTTATAAAAACGGAAAGTTGGAAGAAACTGCTACATCTTGGTGGTTGAATGGAAATATAAGATCCGAGTCTCACTATAAAAATGGGATTGCCAACGGTATTCAAAAGCAATGGTACAAAACTGGAGAACTATTTAAACAAATGACTATTGTAAATGGTAAGGAAGATGGCATGCAAAAAGCATGGAGAAGAAACGGAAAAATATACAATAATTATGAAGCAAAAAATGGTAGAATCTTCGGATTAAAACGTGCCAATTTATGCTTTCAATTAGAAGAAGAAATTGTACAAGATGAAAAATTATAGTTATACTTTAATACTACTAATTATTTTTGCTAGTTGTAAAAATAAAAGTACAGAAAAAACAAGTAGAGTAGCCACTTTACCATTTTATAATGAAGCTAATTTCACACCTAATTGGTTAGATTTAGATGGGGACAAAAGTAATGATTTTCATGAAATTCCAGACTTTTCATTAATCAATCAAGATGGAAATACAGTTACACAAGAAACTTTTAAAGATAAAATTTATATCGCAGATTTCTTCTTTACTTCTTGTTCTGGTATCTGTCCTAAAATGACAGCCAATATGTCTCTTTTACAAGAAGCATTTTTAGAAGACGATGATGTTTTATTGATTTCACATTCGGTGACTCCAGAAAGTGATTCTATACCCGTTTTAAAACGCTATGCAGAAACCAAAGGCGTGATTTCTAATAAATGGCATTTAGTAACAGGAGATAGAAATGAAATTTATGACTTGGGTAGAAAAGCATACTTTATAGAAGAAGATTTAGGGGAAACTAAAACAGCAGATGATTTTTTACATACCGAAAACTTTGTGTTAATTGATAAAAACAAACATATTAGAGGAATTTATAATGGTTTAAATAAAACTTCTGTAGCACAATTAGTTACAGATATTAAAACACTTAAGTCCGAATAAAAAAATATACATTAAAATAAAACCATATACATTGTAAGGTATTTTAAAAAGGTATAACTAACTTTAAAAGTTTTCTGGTTTACTTTAAAATACATTATAAATGGTTAAAAATTTACTAAGATTATTTGTTTTTCTTCTTATTTCTTCTTGTGCAACGTATAAAGCACAATACAGCTCTAAGGTTATAAACACTAGCTTTCCTGATAAAGAAATAGAACATTCTTTCTATTTAATTGGAGATGGAGGTAATTCGCCTATAGGAGAATCTTCAAAAACAATCCAAGCTTTTAAATCCGAATTATCTAAAGCTACTAAAAATAGTACAGCCATTTTTCTTGGTGATAATATTTATCCAAAAGGATTACCGAACAAAGAAAGCGAAGGTAGAGCATTTGCAGAACATCAATTAAATACCCAAACACAAACTACAGCAGACTTTAAAGGAAATGCTATTTTTATTCCTGGAAATCACGATTGGTATAGTAACGGACTTAAAGGATTAAAACGCCAAGAGAAGTATATTGAGAATATTTTAGGGAAAGATACTTTTTTACCAGAAAATGGCTGTCCGATAGAAAAAATACATGTTTCTGATGATGTCGAATTAATACTTATTGATACCCAATGGTTTGTTACCAATTGGGATAACCATCCTACCATTAACGACGATTGCGAAATTAAAACCAGAGAACTTTTTTTTAACGAATATAGCAGTTTAATTAAAAAAGCAAGAGGTAAAACTACCATCGTAGCATTACACCATCCTATGTATACCAATGGTTTACATGGCGGACAATATGATTTTAAAAGTCACATGTCACCAATTCCTGTTTTAGGATCGTTAAAAAACCTATTGCGAATTACAACTGGAGTTTCTAATGCAGATATTCAAAACAAACGGTACAACGAATTAAGAAAAAGACTAATTACCATTTCGCAAGAAAACAGTAAAGTCGTTTTTGTTTCTGGTCATGAGCATAATTTGCAATATTTGGTAGAAGATAATTTACGTCAGATAGTTAGTGGTTCCGGATCTAAAGTGACACCAACTAGAAATGTTGGCGGCGGACAATTTTCATACGGAACTCCGGGATATGCAAGGCTAGACGTCTTTAAAGATGGTTCTTCGTATGTGCGTTTTTATTCTGTAGAAGAAAATAAAATAGTATTTGAAACCGAAGTTTTAAAGCCTAATGAAAACAAATCAGACACCATATATCCGGAAACCTTTCCGAAAGAAAAATCAGCTTCCATTTACACGGTAGAAGAAACAGATAAATCTGGTCTAACAAAATTTCTTTGGGGAGAAAGATATCGAAACACATATAGCACAAAGGTTACTGTACCAACCGTAAATTTAGACACCCTTTTTGGAGGTGTTACTATTGGAAGACGAGGTGGAGGAACACAATCAAAATCGTTACGTCTTATTACTAAAGATGGTAAAAAGCAATACGTAATGCGTGCTATGCGTAAACAAGGTACACAGTATTTACAAGCCGCTTTTTTTAAAGATCAATATCTCGATGGAAAGTTTGATGATACTGCTGCTGAGGATTTAATCTTAGATGTATTTACAGGTTCCCATCCGTATGCACTTTTTACGGTTGGTGATTTATCGGATGCTGCAGGTGTGTATCATTTAAATCCGAAATTATACTATGTGCCAAAACAAAACGCCTTAGGTGATTTTAATGAACAATTTGGAGATGAATTATATATGATTGAAGAGCATGCTTCTGATGGTCATGGCGATCAAGCGAGTTTCGGATTTTCTAACTCCGTTTTAAGTACAACAGATGTAATGAAAAAGTTGCATAAAGATGAAGATTTAATCTTAGATGAAGCGGCTTACATTCGTGCACGTTTATTTGATATGCTAATTGGAGATTGGGACAGACATCAAGATCAATGGCGCTGGTTAGAGTTTGAAGAAAATGGTAAAAAGGTATATAGACCATTGCCAAGAGATAGAGATCAGGTTTTCTCCATTATGTCAGACGGTGCAATGCTTACATCTGCTGTTACTATTATTCCTACTGCTAGATTATTAAGAAAATATGATGACGATTTAGTGGATGTTAAAGGGGTTAATGTAGAACCTTACCCTTTAGATATGGAGTTCATTATGCTGTCGGATAAAGAAGTTTGGGATGCGCAAGTGAAGACCATTCAAGAAGGTGTAACAGATGAAGTTATAGATAAAGCATTTTTAAATTTTCCGGAAGAGGTTAGAGGAGAAGTTACCGATAAAATCAAACAAACGTTGAAAGCGCGTCGTGCAAATCTTCAAAAAATTGCAGATAGATATTACAGTCTAGTAAATAAATACGCGGTTATAAAAGGAACAAATAAAGACGATTGGTTTGATGTAGAACGTTTGCCTAACGGAAAAACGAAAGTTATCGCATATAGAATTAAAGGAGGGGAAAAAGGAGATGTTTTTCATGAAAGAACCTATAATAGTGAGGTAACCAAAGAAATTTGGATTTATGGTTTAGATGATGATGATACGTTTCATGTATTTGGAAATAACACCAATAACCAAATGCGCGTGCGTTTAATTGGTGGTCAGAATAATGATATCTATAATATAGAACAAGGAAAAAAAGTTACTTTTTACGATTATAAATCTAAAGAGAATACCATTATTACTAATAAAGGGCATCAAAAATTTACGGATGATTATGAAACAAATGTATACGATTATAAAAAGTTAAAAAACAATGTAAATCAGTTTATACCAACGCTTGGATCTAATCCAGATGATGGCTTTAAACTTGGCGTTTCTAATACATATACCGTTTATGGTTTTGAACGAAATCCTTTTACTTCACAACATACGCTTTCTGCTGCTTATTATTTTGCAACCAATGGTTTCGAATTAGATTATAAAGGAGAATTTGCTAATGTATTTAAAGGATTGAATTTTGGGTTAGACCTTCATTTTAATAGTCCAAATTATTCTATAAACTTCTTTGATTACGGTAATTCTACTCCTAATTTTGAAGCAGATGAAGATCTTGTTAGTTTAGATTATAACCGAGTGAAAATAAGAACATTGTTTGCAATGCCTTCCTTGATTTGGCGCGGACAATTGGGTGGTTTTTTTAAAGCAGGTATATTTTATGAATCGAACGAAGTAGAAAGAACGAATAGCCGATTTATAAATGGATTTATAGGCGATGGCAATGAAGTTAGTGATGCTTTTTATGGTGCAGATGCTTCGTATTCTTTTGAAAATAAAGATAATGAAGCGTTCCCAACCTTAGGAATGCAATTTGGTTTGCAAGTTGGTTTTAAAAATAATATAGATTCTAATAAAGGGTTTGGGTATATCATTCCAGAATTAGGTTTTGATTATAAATTAATTCCTAGTGGAAAATTAGTTTTAGCAACCAATTTTAGCGGGCATTTTAATTTAGGAGATAATTTCGAATTTTATCAAGCCGCAACCTTAGGAGCAAATACTGGATTACGTGGTTATAGAAACGAACGTTTTACAGGTAAAAGTGCTTTTGTGCAAAGTACCGATTTACGTCTTAATTTTTTAAGTCTTAAAACAAACGTATTACCAATAAGTCTTGGTGTTTATGGTGGTGCCGATTATGGTCGCATTTGGGTAGATAATGATTTGGTTGCAACTAGATCTTATAATAGTGACCGTTGGAATACCTCTTTTGGTGGTGGTGTATTTGTAACTATGGTAGAGATGTTTACCGCAAATGTATCCGCTTTCAATAGTGAGGATGGTTTGCGTTTTGCTTTTAAATTAGGCTTCGGATTTTAATACGTTTGTAATTTTAACTCGCACAGCTACAGATATTCATGCAAATATATTTGTATTCTAATCCTTATTTTTGTTTTAAACAAATCACCATAAATGCTTAAATACATTCAAAAACATTCCATTTTATCTATTTCGGTAGGCATCATTTTTCTATGCACTTTAATTGTTTTTTTTGCAACCGAAACAAGTTATAATGCTATTGAAATTGCATCGTTATGGGTTCGGAATTATTTTGGATACTTCTATTTGTACTTAGGTTTTGGCTGTGTTGTAGCATTATTATGGATTGCATTTTCCAAATACGGAAACATAAAATTAGGGGAACCAGCTTCTAGACCAGAATACTCGTTGTGGTCTTGGATTGCTATGTTGTATAGCGCAGGAATGGGATCTGGTATTTTGCTAAGAGCAGTACAAGAACCAGTTTTTATGCAACAAAATCCACCTTTTGCATCTGGTTTATCTAATGAAACTGTAGCATTAGAATTCACGTTTTACCAATGGGGAATTACTGCTTGGGCATTTTATGGGCTATTTGCGGTTATTGTTGGCTACGCATTGCATGTTAATAAAAAGAAAGTCAGAATAAGTGCTACCATAGAAGATCGTATTAAAAGCAAACCGATAAGAGCAAGTGTAGATATTATCACTATTATCACCACTATTTTTGGATTAATAGCAGCAATTGGTTTGGGTACCACACAAATTAATGGTGGATTAAATCACGTTTTTAGTACAGATTTTGGTTTTGTAACAACTATAATTCTTTGTATTTTTATTTCAACAATAGCGTGTTATTCTGCTTGGCAAGGCGTTAATAAAGGGATTAAAATATTTTCAAAATTAAATATTATTGTCACGCTATTCATCCTTTTATTTGTCTTTTTTACAAGTGATGTACAAGGTATTGTCGTTTCATTTTTTACAGCTTTATTTCAATACATTGTCGACTTTATACCCATGAGTTTGGCCATTGGAGACTATAATCCTGGATTAGAGTTTTTAACAGGATGGACCTTCTATTATTGGGCATTTTGGTTAGCTTGGGCACCTTTTACAGGTATATTTATTGCGCGTATTTCTAAAGGAAGAACGATAAGACAATTATTATTAGGTGTGCTAATTATTCCTAGTTTAGGAACCTTCTTTTGGTTTTCGGTTTTTGGTTCTTCAGCATTTCATTTAATAGAAGCTTGGGGAAGTTACGATAACCAATTTGGTAATGTATTCTCATCTATTTTTGTGTTTTTTGAACAGTATCCGTTTGCTACATTTCTAAATATAACGTCTATATTTTTATTAATTAGTTTTTTGATTACATCTGTCGATTCGGCTGTATTCGTCCTAAGTATGTTTACAGATAAAGGGTCTAAAAACCCAAATAGAACACATCGTGTCATTTGGTCTATTTTCATCTTGTTGGCAACCATTGCCTTAATTCTTTTAGGAAATATTAAAGCAAATGTCAATGTTTTAGAAGCTGTACAACGCTTGTTAATTATAACGTCGTTACCGTTTTCGTTTTTCATCATCATTATGTTTGGCTTTTTTGTAAAAGATCTTAGAAAAAACCGACTAAAAGCCAATAATTAAGAAAAGGATTATTATGGAATCATTCAATCCAATAGATTTGTTTTCGACTAATGAGGTGATTAAAACCGAATTTGATTTGCCTGGTGCTGCTGTAACTTTATTTGAGAATTTCTTTTCAATAGAAGAAAGCGATAGATTGTATAATAGCCTTTTAAAAAACACCAATTGGGAGCAAGACCAAATGGCTATTTACGGTAAACAAATAGACTTACCTAGACTTACAGCTTGGTATGGCGATACGGATTTAGAAGTGGCCTATGTTGGAAAAACAACAAAGCTACGTCCTTGGACTGCGGAGCTATTAAAAATCAAACAACGCATAGAGCAGGAGGTAGACATCAAATTTACACGCTGTTTACTTAATTATTATAGAGATGGAAAAGACAGCGTAGATTGGCATCAGGATTATGAAGTAAATCAACGCAAAAACACGGTTATCGGCTCCGTTACTTTTGGAGAAACAAGACCTTTTCAACTTAAACACGCAACGCGTAAAGATTTAAAACGCATAGACATTCCTTTAAAACACGGTAGTTTGTTACTAATGCAAGGTGCTACTCAAGATAATTGGAAGCATAAAATTCCGAAAACCACAAAAAAAATTAGACCACGAATAAACCTAACCTTTAGATGGGTTGGATAAAACCAAAATGGTTTTAATAAAGGATTAACTAAAACTAAATGTACCTTTTGCAGTTTGGAAGCGTGCTTATTATCTTTTTTATGAAAACTTTAGGAATTACCTTTAATTATACTGGTATTCCTTGTTTTTATACGTCATTTTGGATTGATTTTCTAGTTGTTTTTGTACTATCATTTATGACCGTTATTGCGAGGTTTTAATACTATACTTACTTTTGTCACTATAAAAATGATAGTTAATTAAAAAAACATATAAAAATGAATTTACACGACACATTAAACTGGAGATACACTACAAAGGAATACGACACAACCAAAAAAATCTCTGATGCAGATATGGGGGAAGTCAAAAATTTATTAAGAATGAGTCCTTCAAGTATTAACCTGCAACCTTGGCATTTTATTATTGCTGAAACTACAGAGGGAAAAGCGCGTATGACAAAAGGAACTCAAGGCTTCTTTCATTTTAATGAACCAAAAATAACGAATGCATCAGCTGTAGTATTATTTTGTTCAAAAACTAGTGAAGGTGCAGATGATATTTTTTATAAACACCTTTTAGAAGTACAGGATAAAGACGGAAGATTCCCTAATGAAGACATAAAGAACGGAATGTACGGAGGGATGAACGCTTTTGGAGACATTCATAAATATGATTTAAAAGACTATCAACATTGGATGGAAAAGCAGGTATATCTTAACATTGGAAACTTTTTGTTAGGAGTTGCAAGTTTAGGTATCGATGCAACACCAATGGAAGGTATTGATGTAAAAGCGTTAGATGAAGAATTCGGATTAAGAGCAAAAGGATTCACATCTTTAGTAGTTGTTTCTTTAGGCTATAGAGCTGCATCGGATTTTAATTCAACGGACAAAACTCCAAAATCTAGATTACCACAAAGTGAAATTATCACTGTAATATAATTGCAAAAAATTTAATTCAGATGAAAGCAATAGGATACAAAGAGAATTTACCAATAGACAATGTAAATTCGCTACAAGACATAGAAATAAAGACTCCAAAAGCAACTGGAAGAGATATTTTAGTGGAAATTAAAGCCATTTCGGTAAATCCAGCAGATTATAAAGTACGTGCAAATATGCCTGTACAGGGTGACGATTGGAAAATTATAGGTTGGGATGCAACCGGAATTGTAAAGCAAGTTGGAGAAGATGTTACTTTATTTAATGTTGGTGATGAAGTTTGGTACGCTGGCGATTTTACACGTCAGGGTAGTTATGCGCAATTTCAGGTGGTAGATGAACGTATTATAGGTAAAAAACCAACAAGTTTATCCTATGCGGAAGCTGCGGCGTTACCATTAACAACACTTACTGCTTATGAAATGTTGTTTGATAGATTAGAGGTTTCTAAAGACGATGCCAATAAATCCATTTTAATAATAGGTGCAGCAGGAGGCGTTGGTTCTATAATGGTGCAATTAGCTAAAAAGTTAACAAAACTGAACATTATTGCTACTGCTTCTCGCGAAGAAACTACCGATTGGTTAAAAGAATTAGGTGCAGATACGGTTATCAACCATAGAAATAAATTGAGTGAAGAGTTTGAAAAATATAGCCTTCCAGCGCCAGAATATGTTGTGAGTTTAAATGCTACAGAACAACATGTAGATGAAATTGTAAAGCTGATTAAACCGCAAGGGAAATTCGGCTTTATTGATGATCCAAAAGTAATGAATGTGATGCCTTTTAAAGGAAAAGCAGTGTCTACACACATCGAGTTAATGTTTACGCGTGCTATGTTTCAAACAGAAGATATGATTGAGCAACATAACATTTTAAATAAGGCTTCTGAGCTAATAGATAACGGGACAATTAAAACCACTTTAGGCGAAAACTTCGGAACTATTAATGCGGAAAACCTGCGTAAAGCACACGCTTTTTTAGAAACAGGAAAAGCAAAAGGTAAAATAGTTTTAGAAGGATTTTAGTCTCAATGAGATAAATAATAATGTTACGTCACTTCGAGTGATTTTATTGGAATAGAATGAAAATAAAAATGTATCGAGAAGCACAGCAATAAGATTGGTTCTCGATACAAAATTCTAAAAAGAATTTCACTCGAACTGACAAATTAACTATTAATCAATATATAAGAATGTCACTTCGAGTGTTTTTATTGAAATAAAATGGAAATAAAAATGTATCGAGAACTTAGGAATACGGTTGTTTTTCAATATTAACAACTTTAGAATTAGTTTCACTCGAACTGACGAAATATATAAATAGAAAAATGAATTTCAAATCAATTATAGCAGCACTAGCTGTAACAGTACTATTTGCCAGTAACACAGCAAATGCACAAGTAAATACGATAGATTCTATAGCCACTTCAAAAGTGCAACATTTCAATTTTGATAAAATGGAATCAGAAACTATTGGAGAAGGAATTAAACGTAAATGGTTCCATGGTGAAAAAGGTCAAATGACAATTTTTAATTTAGAAAAAGGAGCGCATATTCCTTGGCACAAACACCCAAACGAGCAGATAACATACATAATGTCTGGTAAGGTTAAAATCAAGACTATTATTGATGGTAAAGAGGAATTTGTAGAAGTTGGAGCAGGAGAAGTGATTGTTTTTCCTGAAAATGTACCTCACGAATTTTGGGCATTAGAAGAAACTGTAGATTTGGATGTGCATGTTCCTGTTCGTGAAGATTGGTTGTCTAAAGAGCTTCCGGATTACTTGAAGAAGAGCAAAAAATAATTAATTGATAATCCCTAATTATTGATTAATAATAGAAGAAGCCACAATATACAGTGGCTTTTTCTGCTTTAAGCTGAAAATAATACAATATGAGTAAAACAATAATAATCACAGGAAGCACAGACGGAATAGGAAAGTTAACCGCTTTAAAACTTGCGCAAGATGGACATACTGTTTACGTTCACGGTAGAAGTGAAGCTAAAGTAAACAATGTTGTTGCCGAAATTAAAGAAGCTTCCAATAACCAAAAGATTAAAGGTTTGGTTGCTGATTTTTCAGATTTAAAAGCTGTTAAAAAATTAGCAGAACAGATTAAAAACGACATTCCGAAAATAGATATTTTAATAAACAATGCAGGTATTTTTAAATCAGAAAGCACATTAACTAAAGACGGTTTAGATTTTAGAATGGTTGTAAATTATTTAGCACCTTATCTGTTAACAAATGCTATTCTTTCAAATATTGAAAATGCTGATTCCCCAAGAATTATTAATTTAAGTTCTGCTGCACAAGCACCAGTTTCAGAAGCTGTTTTAAGAGGAAAAGAGCAAGTTTCAGAAAACGATAGTTATGCGCAAAGCAAGTTGGCATTAACCATGTGGAGTTTTAATTTAGCGAAACAAGAACCAAAAATTGCCGTTATAGCTGTAAATCCGGGCTCGTTATTAAATACAAAAATGGCAAAAGAAGCTTTTGGAGATTATTGGTCTCCGGCAGAAAAAGGTGTGGATATTTTGTATGATTTAGTGACTTCTGAAGCATATAAAAACGATATAGGGAAGTATTTTGATAATGATAAAGGAAATCCAAAAGGTCATTTTTCATCAGCGCATCCAGGTGCTTATGATAAATTGAAGATTGAAAACTTATTACAACAAACGGATAGTTTATTGTAAACGCTTCATTTTTAAAACATAATAAGACTACCTAATAGGTCGCCTTATTTATTTTACTCTACCTCATTAAACAAAAACTCGCCTTTTGTTTCAGCTGCATGCAAACCCCATTCTACAATAAGGGTTAGAATAGGAGTAAGGGTTTCACCAAATTCGGTAAGTCTGTATTCTACTTTTAAAGGTGGTTTTTTAGTAAACACTTTTCTGCTTACCATACCATCGGCTTCTAATTGCTTTAGCTGTAAACTTAGTGTACGCTCTGTAATACCAGGAATTTCCTTTCGTAATTCGTTATACCGTTTTTTGCCACCAATTAAATGGGTTAGAATTACACTTTTCCATTTACCACCAATCAATTCCATAGCAGCACTGGTTGGACAAAACGATATTTTATCGTTGATTTTAATCTTTGGTTTTTTTTCAAACAGTTCTTTTCTGTCCATTTCTATTGTAGTTTTATTTTGCAAAGGTAGTGTGCTTTAATTTAGTGTGCAACTATACTTTTTATAGTAAATAAATTTTATTGTATATAACAGTATAACAATGTATTATATGTTAAAATTGATACTATACTTCATGACCGTTATTGCATAATAATTAAACTATAATTACTTTTGTCACTATAATTTTGATAGTACAAATTATCAGCCAAATATAAAAAGATGAATTTAAATGAAATATTAAACAACCGCTACACAGTTAAAGAATTTGATCCTACTAAAAAAGTATCTAATGACGATTTTGAACAAATCAAATCTTTATTACGTTTAAGTCCATCAAGTATAAACTTACAGCCTTGGCATTTTATAGTTGCTGATACGAAAGCAGGTAAAGAGCGTATTGCAAAAGGAACAGAAGGAACCTTTCCTTTTAATACTCCAAAGGTTTTAGATGCTTCCCATGTAATTGTGATTGCGGCTAAAACAGGAATTGACGAAAATTATATAAAAAGCATTCTAGATAAAGAAGACGAAGATGGGCGTTATGCAAAACAAGAATATAAAGATCAAGCTTACGCAGGACGTATGATGTTTGCAAATCTGCATCGGTATGACCTTAAAGATGTACAACCTTGGATAGAAAAACAAGTATACCTTAATATGGGTTCTTTATTAACAGGTGCAGCAGTTTTAGGTATAGATGCTTGCCCAATGGAAGGTGTAGATGTAAAAGCTTTAGATAAAGAGTTTGGTTTACATAAAAAAGGATATACCGCTTTAGCTGTAGTGTCTTTAGGGTATAGAAAAGACACCGATTTCAATTCTAAACTTCCAAAATCTAGATTTTCAGTAGATACCATTATTACTAAATTATAATCTATATAAAAACCATATAAATAATGAAAAAATTCTTTAAAATAATTGGAGGTATCATCGTGAGCTTGTTAGCAATTGGTGCTATACTATTTTTCTTTTTTCCAAAAGTGTTGATAGACCAAACCAATGCAAGCTATGCTAATGCAGCAAACCTGGAAAAGAAAACGGTGGAAATAAATGGATACACCGTACATTTTTACGAAAGCAAAGCGAATGATGATAAACCAGACTTTGTACTACTTCACGGAATGGCAGACGATAAAAGTAGCTTTTTACAAACTGCTAAATTTTTATCTAATGAGTATCATCTAATTCTTCCTGATTTGGCTGGACACGGCGATAATGAAAGAAAACAGGGACTGGATTATTCTATAGACGGACAAGCCACTTTTCTAAAATCGTTTTTAGAGCAACTTAACGTAACAAACTTTAACCTCATAGGTAATTCGATGGGCGGACATACAGCTGCTGCCTATGCTATAAAATACCCTAATGATGTTAAAAATTTAATCTTATTAGATGCTGCGGGTATAAAAATAGATGACCACGTTGTGTATGGTGGTTTTGGTAAAAAAATTGAAAATAAAGAAGAGTTAGATGTTGTGCTACAACGTGTTTTTTACAAAGTACCAGACCTTCCGGGACCCATAGCGAATTATATGATGGAGACTGTGAACAGCAGTAAAGATTTTGTTGATAACACCTTGATTCCTGCTATTACTAGAGGAAAATTCTTCAATCTTAAAGACGATGTTCAGTATATAAAAGCGCCAACATTAGTATTACAAGGGAAACACGATGAAGTGGTACGTTTTAATGTAGCTGAATACTACAAAGACCATATTCCGAATGCAACTTTAGTAGTTATCGAAAACGCAGCACATTCACCTCAATTAGAAGTTCCTGAAGAAGTGGCAAACGATATTAAAAAGTTTATAAAATTATAAAAACAGATAATGATGAACACTAACACAAAAACTATTCATGCAGCTATTGTGCAATATCACCGTTGGTATCTTTTTTATGAACGTGATTTTGAAAACAAGCAACGCCTAGAAAACCAGTTAGAAATTTTAGCAGATTCTATAAAAATGAAATCTGCAGCGGGAGAAATGCAGGGCAAAGAAAATTATCCTGAAAGATTAAAAGTCTATAAAGGCTGGAAAAATGCGCATCATATCCAAAATATTACAGTTAACAAATTAGAGGATGGTACTATTAACCTTGAGGCTGATATTGTATATCAAAATTTAAAATCAGATGGATCTAATGATAGTTACCCTTTGCATTACAGCACGTTTTTAAAAGAAGTACCTAATGCACTATTACCAGTTTTCACAGAGATAAATATTCAACCAACGGGCGAAATTAAAAATCCTACGTTTGAAGACGCCTATCCCGAAAACAGAATGTTATCGCTCATGCATTATTGGTTGTTAAATATGGAGCAATTAGATGGTAATGTGGAACCTTTTAAAGAATTATTAGCTGAAGGTTTTAAACTTAATTTTTCAACAAATAGCGAGCCTATTGTTACCATAGAACAATTAGAAGAATGGTTAAACGGAACGCCATTACAATTAACAGAAAGCAGTCATTCACCTGAGAACTTTTCCGTAAAAGTTATTTCAGATAATCAATATGAAGTTAACGTTGATTTTGTTTGGAATGGAAAAACAAAAGACGGACAAATAGTTACAGCAACTACAGCACACCATTGGATTGTACAGGATACTCCTAATGACAGATTTGCAAAAATAAAAGAGGTTACCATAACCCAAAAAGTACCACTAACTCCAATAAAGTAATTACACTCTTTATAAACACATAATTATGAAAAGCACCATAGTAAAATTCACAGCAAAACCAGAACACGCAACTAGTTTTGCAGCAACCTTAAAAGAAGCACAAGCAGCGACACGAAAAGAAGCTGGTAATAAAGAAATTAAAGTATTTGTATCGAATACAGATGCCAATGTATTTTTTGTTTACGAACGTTGGGCAGACAAAGCTGCAATAACCTCTCACGATAACGAGTCGCACACAAAAAAGTTAATGGAAGTAGGGCAAACAGCTTTGCAAATCGCTCCAGATTTTTATTTTTTAGGGGATACCAATCCTTTACCAGATCGTTCTAAATCTCCAAATGCTGAAGATGAATTATTCATTATTTTCTTCATATTTAAGTTGAAGTCGGGTTATAAAAAACAAGTTTTAGCACAGTTTGAAGATCATGTTACCAACACAAGAAAAGAGGAGCAAGGAAACATTCTTTTTGATTTATACACGGTAGACGACCAAGAAGATACTTTGGCGGTTTATGAACATTGGAGAACAGCATCAGATGTTTGGGACATTCATTTTTATCAACCATATGCAATGAAAACAGGTAAATTGTTGGAAGAAGCTGTAGAGGGAGATTTAAAACAGTATATGAATTTTGTAACAGAAATTTAAAAATTTTTTAAAATGAAAAATATAATTACAGCACTAGTTTACGGAATTATCGTTGCAGTTGGTATTCAGGAAATTTCTTCTCAAGAACCAAGTATGAGAACTTTTAATGAAAACACAAAAGCAGTACAATTAGATAAGGGTACGATGCAAATTTTTGATTACGGTCAAACTAAAGTTCACGTTTACGAAACCAAAGGGTTTTTTAATACACACGCTTTTTTTATTGAAAAAAACGGAAAAGGAGTATTGATTGAAACACCACCTATGAAAGATAATTACAAGGAACTTGTAAATTATATTGTTGATATAGGTTACACAAATATTGATGTGATGGTTTCTTATCATTTAATAGGTAAGCACTTTTTTGATACGGACAAACTAAAATTCAACCATATATATTCTAATCAAGAATCTTTAGATTATATGACGAATTCTGGTAATGAATCGCTCTCAAAATTAGCAGAAGTTTCAAGTGAAGATCTAGACGAAACTACAATAGTACCAACCGATTTGCTAGAAGCAGGAGCACAAGAAATTTCAGGAATTCCTTTTATTATTACGCCAACTGGTTTTGGTTTTGATGTAGAAATGCCAGAAATAAAGGCGGTCCACTTGCATATGGTTGGGCACGATAACCATACTATGATTTTTAATTCTGAATTTATAGACACCGTAATTAACGAGCTTTCCGCTTTTCAAGAAAAAGGGTATGCGACCTATTTTTCTTCACACAGTGCACCCGAAACTTCGGGAGATGTGACCGTTAAAATCAACTATCTTAAAGAGATGAAAGCTATTCTTTCAGCTTCTAAAAATAGCGAAGAATTTATTCAGAAAATGGATAAAGCCTATCCTAATTTTGGTTGGAGAAATTACTTATTAGGAAGTGCAAATATGTTGTTTACTGAAAACTAATTCAGTTGAACAAAAAAAATCAACCATTATGAAAAAACTAATACTATTATTTTCTTTAGCGCTTTTCGCTAGCTGCGGAAATGAGACTAAAAAAGAAGCAATGTCAACTTCGGAAGAAGCACACGGACATTCACATTCTGAAGGTGCGGACGAACACGGTTTGGCACCTCATACCGAAAATACCATTCATCAATATGCACCAACGGTTGCCTTATTAAATAGTATTTATGAAGGTGATATTACCCCGCAACAAATGGTACAGCAAGGTAACATTGGTATTGGAACCGTAAATCATTTGGCTGGCGAATTGGTTGCTGTAGATGGAGTGGTTTATACGATTGATGCCGAAGGCGGAATCGCAGAAGCACCAGACGATTTAGAATCTCCGAATATGACGATGATAAATTTTCAACCGAAACAAACCGTAACTGTTGAAAATATTGAGTCTTATGAAGACTTAACTAGAGAGCTTCAAAAATATTCAACCTCTAAAAATAGCTTTTACGCATATAGAATTAAGGGTGAATTTAAGCACTTAAAAATGGCTTCAGCGCACAAGGTAGAGAACGAAGATGTGTCTTTATTTGAATATTTAGACACACGTGTTATGTACACTAGAGACAACATTAAAGGGACTTTGGTTGGTTTATTTACACCAGATTATCTAGGAAACATCGTAATTCCTGGAATGCATTTTCACTTTTTATCAGATGATATAAAATTGGGCGGACATTTAGAAGACATCAAATTTGATAAGCTTTCTATTGAAATTCAAGAAGTAAACCAAGTGAATTTACAACTTCCAGAAACTGAAAAATTCAGAAATAAAGATTTAAAACAAGGTGCAGCACCAAAGGCTACAGCAAAACAAAATGGTAAATAATAATAGAATGAAGAAGTACATAATTTTAGTTTTAGCATTGTCTTTCTCTTTTGCAAGCATTGCGCAAAACACAAAGGAAGATAACTATAAAACAGGCGTAAAAATTGTAAACGAGGTAAATGGCGATGGCGCTTCCAAAGGTCTGGAAGCTGCTTTTAAAAGCGTGTCTCCAGATATGGCAGATTATATTATTCGTTATGGTTTTGGAGAAATATATAGCAGACCGGGTTTAGATTTTAAGACAAAAGAATTATTAATAATAGCTAGTCTTACTACACAAGCCAATGCAAAATCGCAATTAAAGTCGCATATGAAAGCTGCACTTAACCTTGGTGTAACCCCAGATGAGATTTCTGAAACGATGATTTTGTTAAGTCTCTATACTGGTTTTCCTGCAGCAAACAATGGGATTTTTGCTTTGAAAGAAGTTTTAGATGAAACTAATTATGCTGCTTCTTTTAAAACAAATTCAACGAATCAATTAATTAAAAACTGGGAATTAGAGGGTTTTGCTATGCCAGAATCTATAGTAGCTTCTCCAACTGAAGATTGGTTGTATGTTTCTAACGTAAATCAGAATGAAAAGGGATATATAAGCCGAATTACAAAAGCCGGTAAAGTAGATAATTATAAATGGGTTACAGGTTTAAATAACCCTGCTGGTTTAGCTTTATACCAAGACAATTTGTATGTAGGTGATGGTAAGGAACTTCATATAATTGATGTAAAAAAAGGTAAGCTCATAAATAGCTTTACATCAACAGATGTGGTTTCATTAAATGATGTTGTAGTTTCTAAAACTGGACAGGTTTTTATCTCTGATATTGCAGGCGGAAAAATTTTCACCTTAGAAAATAACAAACTAGAGATTTGGTTTCAAACACCAGAAGTTAAGCATCCTAATGGTGTTTTTATTCAAGATGATAATTTGGTTATTGCCAATTTTGGTGCCGAATTATCTTTATCCTTAACTCCTGATAAATATGGAAGTATTTATAAAGTAAACCTAAAAGATAAAACATTTTCAATGCTTAAAAGTTCTTATCAATTAGGTGCTTTAGATGGATTAACGGCAGTTAAAGATGGTTATTTAGTAACAGGAGGTACAGTAAGTGATTTGTTTTTTATTAATAAGGATACTCGAAAAAGAATAGGAACATTTCCAAAAGGATTGGCAGATATCAGTATAGAAAATTACACATTGTATGCGCCAATTCTTTTTAGTAATAAAATTGAATCTTTTTCACTGCCATGAGATCTCAGTACAAGTAAAAAAGTTGATGAGAAGTAACAAGACATCATCATAAAAAAAGAAGATTTAATCAATAAAAAACACACCATAATGAAAGCAATATTATTAGAAAAAGCAGGAGGACCAGAAAACCTACATTTAGCAGAAGTTAAAAAACCGAGTATAAAAGAGAACGAAGTATTAGTTGCTGTTAAAGCAATTTCTTTAAACCCAGCAGATGTAAAACCAAAGTACGCAGATGCAATGCTAAGTATGATGTACGGTAAAGAACGACCAATAATTTTAGGTTGGGACATTGCAGGTACAATTACAGAAGTTGGTGCGACAGTTACCAATTTAAAAGTTGGCGATAAGGTCTTCGGAATGGTAAACTTTCCAGGTGTTGGTAATGCTTACGCAGAATTTGTTGCTGCTCCTGAAGCACATTTAGCGGTAATGCCCAATAACGTTTCTTTTGAAGAAGCTGCAGCAACGACATTGGCAGCCTTAACCGCATTACAAATTTTATCAGGAAAAGTTAAAAAAGGCGACAGAGTTTTAATACAAGCGGGTTCTGGTGGCGTTGGTCACTTTGCAATACAAATAGCAAAAAGCTTCGGAGCGTATGTAATTACTACAGCTTCAGCAAAAAACAAAGATTTTGTATTGTCTATTGGTGCAGATGAAGCTATTGATTATCACACACAAAAATTTGAAGAAATTTTATCAGATATCGACTTTGTATTAGATACACAAGGTGGTATAGTTTTAGAAAATTCAGTAAAAGTTTTAAAAAATGGCGGAGCAATTATAACCACGGTCGCACCAGATTTACAAGAAGAAGTTAAGGCTGTAGCCGAAAAAGAAAACAAAACAATAACTAATATTTTAGTGCATTCTAGTGCCGAAGATATGTACACCTTAAAAGGGATGCTAGAAAGCGGAGCTATAAAACCAAACATCTATAAAACCTTTGCTTTTGAAGACATGGCAGACGCCCATAGAGAAGTTGAAAAAGGAAGAACAGTTGGTAAAGTGATTGTTACTATTTAAGAGCATTTTGGTTATGGATAATAATAATTCTACAAACGCTTTAATTTTTAACAAAGATGCATCAAACCACAAGAAAAGACCTTTTCTAGTAGATAAAGAAGAGTATCCTTTTAAAAGTAATTGGTATGACAAAGATGGTGTTTCGATGCACTACATAGATGAAGGAAAAGGCATACCTATTGTATTAGCACACGGAAACCCAGAATGGTCATTTATATATAGAAATATTATAAAAGAGTTATCTGGTGAAGCAAGATTAATAGCTTATGATTTACCAGGTTTTGGATTTTCAGATACGCCTAAAAATTTTGATTATACTCCGCAAGAGCACGCAAAATGGGTGAAATCTTTGGTGCTTGATTATTTAAAACTTGAAAAGTTTATTTTGGTTGTGCAAGATTGGGGCGGACCAACCGCATTGCATCTTGCTACAAATCAACCCGATAGGATTCTAGGAATCGTTATTTCTAATACTTGGGCGTGGAAAGCCAATAAAGAGTCTGAAAAATTTTCTAATTTCTTTAAAACGGAAGAAGGAAAGAGACTTATTTATGAGGAAAATTATTTTGTAAGAACATTGCTTTTAAAAAGTATGAATAAAAAATCTGGCAATAATCAAGCGATTATTGATGCTTATGAAATGGTATTTCCAACACCAGAATCTAGAAAAGGAACATTGATTTTTCCACAGCATATTACACTTTCAGAATCTTGGTTCCTGGAAATAGAAGAAAAATTACATCTTTTAGCAGACAAACCAGTGGAGTTGATCTTTGGTGAGAAAAATAGAACTCTAGGAAATCCAGAATCGATTGCTAAATGGCGTTCTTATTATCCAAATGCAAATGTGCAATTATTGCCAAATGCAGATCATTTTACACAAGAGGAAAGCCCTGAGAGTTTTGTGTTTGCACTTAGACGAATATTAAAAGAGAATAAGAATTCTATATAAATAATAATAAAAAAACGAGATAAAATGAAATATGAAATTTCAATGTTTTCTGATTTTCAATGCCCTTATTGCTATATAGCAAAAGGAACTATGGATAGCCTGAAAAAAGAATATGATATTGAAATTAACTTTAGAGGATATGAAATTCATTCAGACATACCTGAAAACGGTATTCCCTCAAAAGATTATTTTCCAAATGCAAAACAGAAAAATATTCAGCTACAAGAATTTGGACGTCAATTCGGTTATGAATTTGCAGATATAACTACTATGCCTAATTCTAACAAAGCATTACAGGTTGCAGAGTATGCTAAAGAGGTAAACAAATCGGATGCCTTTAATACACTAATGTACGAAGCATTCTTTTTTAAAGACATAAACATAAGTTTGGTTCCTGAAATAAAAAAAATGGCATTGTCAGTAGGTATTTCAGAAGTAGAAGTTGATCAGGTTTTTGCTACAAATAAGTATAAAGAAATATTAGAATCCAATAAAATATTTTGTAGAGATAATAATATTTCTAGTGTTCCAACTTTTATTATTAATAATAAAATTATAGTGGTTGGAGCTCAAAGTGCTGAAAATTTCAGAAAAGTCTTTGAAGAATTAAAAGCATAAATAAACAGTAACGATTATATAAAATTTTTATAAGAACATATAAAACATACCGAAAATGAAAACACAAGACGAATTACCAAATTACACAAAAAAAATATTTGTTGGTGGAGAATGGAAAGACGGAAAAGGACCAGCAATAAAAGATATTAACCCTTGGAATCAAGAGGAGTTATTCTCTTTAAATAGTGCTACGGAAGATGATGTTAATGAAGCTTTTGAAACAGCTGCAATTGCGCAAAAAAAATGGGCAGCAGTTTTACCTCCAGAAAAGAGCAGAATGATGCTTAAGCTTGCCGAAGTGGTAAGAAACAGAAAGCAAGAGTTTGCAGAATGGGCAAGAAAAGAAGTCGGTGCAACTTTAGCAAAAGGTTATTTTGAAGCCGAATTAGTAGCTAGTGTTTTTGAAAGTGCTGTGCATTTACCATTATTAGTAGAAGGTAAAATTTTACCAAGAGATATAGAGGGTAAAGAATCTATTGCAGTTAGAAAACCATTAGGGGTTATCGGATTAATCTCTCCTTGGAATTTCCCTGGACAATTAACTGCGCGTACTTTAGGACCTGCCTTAGCAGTAGGTAATGCGGTGGTTTTAAAACCAGCATCGACATCTATAGTTACGGGAGGATTAATTTTTGCTTCATTTTTAGAAGAAGCAGGTTTCCCAAAAGGGTTATTAAGTGTGTTACCTGGTGGCGGAAGCACTATTGGTACTGCCATTACAAAGCATCCAATCTCAAAATTAATTTCTTTTACAGGATCAACTCCGGTTGGTCGTCAAGTAGGAATTAACGCGTTGAGTGCTGATATTATAAAAAACATCGAATTAGAATTAGGAGGTAATAGTCCGTTTGTAGTATTGGAAGATGCAGATATTGATCAAGCTGTAGAAGCTGCTGCTTGGGGTAAATTTATGAATCAAGGTCAGATTTGTATGGCTATAAACAGAATTATTGTAGAAGATAAAGTCTATGACGAATTCACAGAGAAGTTTATTGCCAAAGTAAAAACCTTAAAACGTTTAGATATGAATGATCCTGACACGTTTGTAGGACCAATTATAGATCAAGCACAATTTGACACCGTTAAAAATTTAATAGACGAAGCTAAAGCACAGGGTTATAAAATGGCTTTAGGTGGTGAAGCAGATGGCTTACATATGCCACCACACGTTTTTGTAGATACCGATGAAAACTGTCCGTTATTCAAAAATGAGATTTTTGGACCTGCAGTAACTATTACACGTGCTAAAGATATGCAAGACGCATTGCGTTTAGCTAATGCTACAGATTTTGGTTTGTCTAGTTCTGTGTTTACACAAGACGAAGCTAAAGGAATGGCGTTTGCACAAGGTATTGAGGCTGGTATGACGCATATTAATGACCAACCAGTAAATGACAGTGCTTATGCACCATTTGGAGGTGTTAAAAACTCTGGATTAGGTCGTTTTAATGGTCAATGGGGCGTAAAATCGTTTACTGTTGCACATTGGATTACCATTCAAAAAACGCCAAGAAAATACCCGTTTAAAGCTTCGGATTTTCAGTAAAATATAAAAGGGTGTTTGTTTTTAATGCTGAGTTTAATATTAATTAATCTCAGCATTTCTTATATTATAAAGCGAAAAGAAATTACTTCCGTTTTTGAAGTACTATTGTATTCAAAAAAAAGATAAAATTACCTAGGTAATATAGAAGTAATTCAATTTTTTTGCAAATTAAATTTTTACTATAAATGGATAACTTAATTACATTTTCAATTACGGTATTTACTGCCTTTTTTGCTATAACCAATCCCATATCTAATATGACCGTTTTTGTTTCTTTAACACAAGGAGCAGATAAGAAAACGAAGCATGATATAAATAAACGATCCAATATTATAGCCTTTATTATTGTGGCTGTATTTGTGCTTTTAGGAAAATATATTTTCGAATTATTTAATATCAGTATTCCAGCTTTTAAAATTACAGGTGGTATTTTGATCTTCTTTATTGGATTTGATATGCTGCAATCTAAGCAGTCTAATGTGAAAACGCTGGACAACGTTCATGTAGATGAAAACATTGCTGTTTCTCCACTAGCTATACCAATTTTAGCAGGACCTGGAACTATTGTAACTGCAATGAATTTTGTGTCTAATGTGGAAACGATTCATATTATATTGGTAATTCTAATTTTTGGCTCTATGAGCTTAATAACTTATTTCACCTTTAGATTAAGTGATCTAATTGTTAAAATAGTTGGTCATAATGTGATATCTGTAATAGGAAAAATAATGGGATTAATTATAGCTATTATTGGAACAGGTATGATAATTACAGGAATTAAAATATCATTTAATTTAATGGCTTAGTTAGATTACTAAAAATACCAAGTGCATCCATTTATATTATAAGCGATTAAAATTAATTTTATAATCGCTTATTTATTTATAACTAATTTAGTCCTATGAAAAAAATACTCATTTTGTTTTCGCATCCTAAATTCGAAAAATCTAGAGTTAACCAAGCTTTAATTAATCATATTAAAGACAAGGAAAATGTGACTATTCATGATTTATATGAAGAATACCCGGATTTTCATATTGATGTTGCTGTAGAAAAAGAATTACTTAATCAGCACGACATTATTATCTGGCACCATCCTTTTTATTGGTATAGTTGTCCGCCTTTAATGAAGCAATGGATTGATATGGTATTAGAGTTTAATTGGGCTTATGGTCCAGAGGGTAATGCATTACAAGGTAAAATATGCTTAAATGCGATTACTACAGGAGCTTCTAAAGAGGTATATTGTTCCGAGGGTTATAACAGTTTTACCGTGAAACAATTTTTACGACCTTTTGAACAAACAGCAATTTTGTGCGGCATGGAATATTTTCCACCATTTGCAGTTATGGGCACCCACAAACTTAGCGATGAAGCTTTAACAGATTATAAAATGAACTACGGAAAATTAATAGATTTACTACAAGTTAATTTATCGGCTAATGACTTTGGAAACAAATCATTTATAAATGATATTCCACAACTAAATAACGTATAAAAGATGACTGGAAGTATACTTTTTGAAGCCATAGTTTTTCTTGCCGGAGCCATTATTTGTGTTTCTATTGCCAAACGTTTAGGATTAAGCTCTGTGATAGGATACTTATTAGCAGGAGTATTAATTGGTCCGTATGTATTCGGTTTTATTGGAAATGAAGGAGATGATATTTTGCATTTTGCCGAATTTGGAGTAGTCATGATGTTGTTTTTAATTGGATTAGAAATTGAACCAAAAAATTTCTGGAACATGCGAAAAACCATACTTGGTATGGGCGGAATTCAAGTAGGAGGAACCATGTTACTCTCCTATATATTATTTACTGTTTTAGGTTTTGAGTGGAAAATAGCCTTGGTTATTTCCATGGCTGTGGCATTATCATCAACAGCAATTGCCATGCAAACCATAAAGGAAAAAAGATTAATGGATACTACCTTTGGTACGTCTGCTTTTTCCATTTTATTGTTTCAAGATATTATCGTGATTTTTATGTTGGGTTTTATTCCGCTGTTATCGAATACAGAGGATAACGCTTCCGCGGAAAACAACAGTGAACATACTAATTTACTAGATAGTCTTCCTGTTGGTTTTCAAACTTTAGCCATTCTTTTATCGGTAGTTTTAATCATTGTTGCTGGCCGTTATTTAATTGTTCCTATGCTACGAAAAGTAGCTAAAACAGGCGTTCGTGAGCTATTAATTGCAGCAGCTTTTTTAATTGTTTTTGGCATTTCCTTTTTAATGGAATATGTTGGAATTAGTCCAGCTCTTGGAGCGTTTTTAGGTGGTGTTGTATTGTCTAATAGTGAGTTTAAGCACGAATTAGAAAGTACACTTGAGCCTTTTAAAAACTTACTTCTAGGATTATTTTTTATGGCCGTTGGTGCTTCTATTAACTTTATTGTTATTGCAAATAGTCCGCTAACCATTGGTGGAATTTTGATAGCAGTTATTGTGATTAAAGCCATCGTTTTATTTTTAACGGGACAAGTGTTTGGTTTAAAATTAGATCAAAAATTATTACTTACGTTTAGCTTGGCCCAAATTGGTGAATTTGCTTTTGTATTACTATCATTTGCATTTGGCCTTCATATTTTGTCGCAAGAACAAATGGATATGATGCTCGTAATTACAGCTTTATCGATGTCATTAACACCAATTATTAGCATGATTAATGAGCGTGTTATTCTTCCTAGAATTGGTACAAAAGAATCCATAAAAAGACCAATGGATCACATCGCTAAATCACAAAAAATAATACTAGTAGGTTTTGGTCATTTTGGAAGTACAATAGGTCGTTTTATGCGTTCTCATGGCGTGGAAGCTACTATTTTAGATCATGATTCAAATCGTGTAGATTTTCTTAGAAAAATGGGATTCGAAGTGTATTATGGGGATGCAACGCGATTAGATTTATTAGAATCTGCGGGAATCGCAGAAGCTAAAATAATTATTTGTGCGACCAATAAGATTGAAGTTTCTAAAGCGATTAGTAAAATTGTAAAAGAAAAATATCCGCATGTGGAATTAATGATTCGTACTAAAAATCGCTATGATGCCTACGAATTACTAAATCTTGGAAATGAAAATATCTATCGCGAATCCTTAGAAACGTCCTTAACTTTAGCGAAAGATGTATTGAGTAAAATGGGTTTCCGTAAATATACGTTGAATAGACAAGTACAGAATTTTATCAAGTATGATGAAGATAGTTTAAGGCGTCTGGCTTCCGAACCTAAAAGTGAAGATAACTATATTTTTAAAGCAAGAAAAGAGCTAGAACAACAAGAGAAGTTTTTAAATGAAGATTTTAAAAGAGGTATTGTAGAATATGATAATCATTGGGATAGCGAACATATTAGAAAAGCTCTAGATAATAAAGAAGACCAATAAAGTATTGATGCAAAAAGACATTCCACATATTGTGTTTAATTCTAAAAAACCAGATAATAATGGTATAGAGATATTAACGATTGAAAGTCTTTCTGTTCGAAAAAAGGATATCCCGCATAATCCGGAAAAAGCACATCAATTGGCGTTTAACATGATTGTGTTTTATACCGAAGGAAAAAGTAAGCATCTAGTAGATTTTGTATGGCACGAAGTGAAACCAAACACGATTATTCACTTGTCTAAAGGGCAAATTAATGCCTTTCAGTTTCATGAAGATTTAAAAGGATTTATTATACTTTTTACAGACGAATATCTTAAAAAACAGATAAATAATTTGCTAAAAAACGAATTAGTTAGAATGTTTAATGCACACTTATTTTCGCCAATTATTCAGGTTCCTAAAGATTCGAATGTTGCGAAATATCTACAATTATTTTATGAAGAATATTCCCGTATAGAGGAAGATTACAATCAAGAAAATACCTATAATTCCTTATATTCTATCATTTTTTCAAAATTAGAACGTTTAAAACAGTACCAAACATTTCATTTAAAAAGCTCGGATAAATTAAATACGTTTCTAGCCTTTAAATCGCTTTTAGAAAACCACTATATTCAAAGTAGAAATGCAGATTTTTATGCAGAGAAATTAAACATCACGTATAAACATCTAAACACTATTTGCAAAGACACCCTTGCTATTACTGCGAAACAATTTATTGATGAATTTATAATTCTTGAAGCAAAAAGATTGCTAATAAATTCGGAAATAAAAAGTACAGAATTAGCCTATTCTTTAGGTTTTGAAGAACCTACAAATTTTGTAAAATACTTCAAGAAGCATACCGGATTTACCCCAAATCAATTCAAAAAACAGTACTAATAAGTATATTGTTTCTTTATAGAATAGCTATTGTGGTTCGATATTTACCTTTTTTACTCTTATATTCATCGGTAGTTAAGCTTATGTTTTTCTGAAATTTGTTTTAAAATATAAGATTAATGTCAGATATAAAAACTTGCCCAACTTGTGGCGCAAAAGCAAAGTATAAAGTTAAAGATGCTGTTGAAACTTTTGAGGCTGTGCAAGACGAAGAAGTCTTGAAAAAAGTGGGGCAGCTTAAAAAAGCAATGCAAAAGTTTAAAGAAAAAGCGGAAGCGCTAGAAAAAGAATTAACGGAATTAAAATCAAAATAACGCAACTTATGGATATTCAAAAAAACAAAGAGAATGCTATTGCTTTCTATAAAATGGCCTATGAAGGAAATCCTACTAAAGCAGTAACGCTTTATGTTGGTGATGCTTATAAGCAACATAATCCTATGGTTGCAGATGGTCCGCAAGCATTTATTGATTATTTTAATCGCATGCAAAAAGAATACCCTGTAAAGTCTATGGATTTTGTAAGAAGTGTTGCTGAAGGGGATTTAGTAGCTTTACATACGCATCAAATTTGGCCAGATAATGACGAGTACGTTACTATGGATTTTTTTAGATTTGATACCAACGGAAAAATTGTAGAACATTGGGACAGCATTCAACAAATACCAGATACTTCTAATAATAATAATACCATGTATTAAGTCATATTATGAACGTAATTAAAAAGAATTTTGGTTGGGTAATCGTTACCATACTAGCCAGTTTACCATTACTAGTTATCTTCAAAATGATAAACATCGATTTTTCAAATGGTTTATCGTTTTCCTTTGCCGAAAATGCTGTTGGAGAAGGACGTACAACTGTTGAAATGTTATATCATGTTTCTGGGGAATTTGCCATTCGTTGGATGACTGCTGTATTAACCTGTACACCGTTTTTTATCCTTTTCGGAATTTCAAATCTTTTTGTACGACAAGCTATGGGAATAGCAACAGCAGTTTGGAGTTTACTTCATTTTATCATTTTTATTGCTGCGGAAGGTTTTTTAGAAACCTTTACTCAAGTCAATTATATTGCAGGCTTTATTGCTGTTTTAATATTGATTCCATTGCTGTTTACATCCAATAGAAAAGCAATGAAACGACTTAAAAAGAATTGGAAAAAGCTACAAAGCTTTTCCTATGCTGCCATTTTATTAAGTTTAATTCATGTGGCTATTTTAGATAAAACATGGATTATTTATGCGGTCATTGTTGGTTTGGGTTTTATTCTTAGAATTCCTTTGGTCAAAAATAAAATTATTAAATTTAGAAAAAATAGAAGAATAGCAAAGGCTTAATTATAATGAATATTAGCAAAATATATAAAGAGGTTAGAAATGCAACCATAGATTTTTGTAGTCATTTAGAAATAGAAGATTATTCCATTCAAGTCGTACAATTTGCCAGTCCTGCAAAATGGCACTTAGCACATACAACATGGTTTTTTGAAACTTTTATTCTCAAAAACTATGTACAAGATTATGTGGCGTTTAATGCTAATTTCAACTTTCTATTTAATAGTTATTACAACAATGTAGGAAGTAGAATATTGCAAACCAATAGAGGTAATATGTCGCGTCCCAGTACCGATGAAATCTTTGCATATAGAGCGTATGTCGATACTGAAATGCAAGATTTCTTAAAGGATGTTTCCGATAAAAATTTACTAGATTTAGTAACACTTGGTTTAAACCATGAGCAACAACATCAAGAATTATTAATTACGGATGTAAAATATATGCTTGGTCATAATCCTATTTTTCCGTTGTATCATGAAGGTGTTAATCTTATCAAAGATAACAATGCGAATACGGAAAGTATTACCATTAAAGCTGGTTTATATAAAATTGGTCATCAGGGAAATGATTTTTGTTATGATAATGAATTAGGAGTGCATCAAGTATATGTGGATGATTTCGAAATAAATAATCATGTAGTGACCAATGGGGACTATTTAGAATTTATGGAATCTGGAGCCTATTCTGATTTTAATCTTTGGTTAGATGATGGTTGGTCTTGGGTAAATAAAAACCAGATCCATGCACCAATGTATTGGCACAAAATAGAAGGAGAATGGCACAATTATACCTTAGCAGGATTACAAAAAGTAGATAAAAATGCCATATTGAGTCATATTAATTTTTACGAAGCAAATGCTTTTGCCGAATGGAAAGGCATGCGTTTACCAACCGAATTTGAATGGGAAATTGCTTCCCAACAATTGGATTGGGGAAAACGTTGGGAATGGACAAATAGTGCGTATTTACCATATCCAAATTTTGAAAAAGAAAATGGAGCAGTAGGTGAGTACAACGGAAAATTTATGAGTAACAAAATGGTGCTTCGTGGTGCATCTGTTGCTACTTCTAAAAACCACAGCAGAACAACATATCGTAATTTTTTTAACCCAACAGAAAGGTGGCAATTCACCGGAATTAGATTAGTAAAATAGATGATTGAAACATTTAAAAAAGAAGTAAAACTAGGATTAGATAATAACCCCAAAACACTTCCATCCAAATATTTTTATAACAAAATTGGCGATGCTCTTTTTGTTGAAATAATGAATCTTCCAGAATATTATCTAACAAGAAGTGAATTAGATATTTTTCAAAATAGAACCCAAGAATTAATAAGTGGGTTGCAGCTTAAAGCTAATGCGCATTTTGAGTTAATTGAGCTTGGTGCTGGGGATGGTTTAAAAACTAAAAAGCTTCTAAGCGCATTAGATAAACAAGATTTTACGTTTGATTATCTTCCAATTGATATTTCTTCCAACGCATTAAGTTTGCTAAAAAAAGACCTTTCAGAAACATTACCAAACGTATCTGTTAAAACACAACAAGGGGATTATTTTGAAATATTAGCTTCCTTAAAAAACAGTAACAAACCTAAAGTTATTTTGTTTTTAGGTTCTAATATAGGTAATATGAAAGATGCATGGGCAGCAGAATTTATCTATAATTTAGGAGCCAATTTAAAACCAGGAGACAAGCTCTTATTAGGTGTGGACTTAATAAAACCGAAAGAAATTGTTTTACCAGCTTACAACGATAATAAAGGGATTACCGCTAAATTCAACCTTAATTTATTGCATCGAATGAATGAAGAATTAGGTGCCGATTTTAACCTTGAAAATTTTAAACACCAACCGGAATATAATGAAGCCGAAGGTGTTGCTAAAAGTTTTATTGTGAGCATAGTAAAACAAACTGTAAATATAAAATCTATAGGAGTTTCTTATAGTTTTGAAGCGGAAGAAAAAATACACACAGAAATTTCAAGAAAATATAACGATGCGTTAATCGAAAAAATTATTGCAAACACAGACTTTTCTCTAGACACTAAAATACTAGATAGTAAAGGGTATTTTGCCGATTATATCTTGACAAGACACTAAAAATGCCAGAAACAAAACTTGCCGTATTAGGACTTGGAAGTCGCTCAACGTTATTTTATTTGAGCGAATTGAATCGTTTATACAATCAAGCGAAAGGTGGTTACAGCACATGTCCATTTGTACTATTAAATACAGATTTCAATGCTATTAATGTTTTATTGCCAAATCCTTCCGAAGAGTTAGACGCCGTTTTAAAAACCTATATAAGTGAAATAGAAACGTATAATTTACAGCAGATTTTAATTCCAAATATTACCCTTCACGAAACCATAGATAGATTACATATTGCTAAAGACGTATTGCATCCTGTTAATTTAAGTATTAAAAAAATCAAAGCCAACAATTGGAATAAAGTTGTTTTGTTTGGTTCGTTATTTAGTATGCATGCTTCCTATATAAAAAATCAATTATTAGCAAATGGTATTGAAGTCGCCCTACCAACTCAGGAGGATATGGAGTTTATAGATGACGTAAGAAAGCAAATTTATAATGAAACAGAAACTACTGAGTTGATTGAAAAATATCACTCATTAATTAATTCATATTCCACTAATAATCCTGTAATTATTTCTTGCACAGAATTGTCAATT
Source organism: Lacinutrix sp. WUR7 (assembly GCF_016864015.1). Lineage (NCBI taxonomy): Bacteria > Pseudomonadati > Bacteroidota > Flavobacteriia > Flavobacteriales > Flavobacteriaceae > Lacinutrix > Lacinutrix sp. WUR7. The sequence goes on from NZ_CP045067.1 coordinate 3,145,662, forward strand.
TTAAAACCTAAAGGCAATAATAACGTTCTAGATATGGCAGATGTACAAATTGAAGAAGCCATAAAACATTGTCTAGCTTAGCGCATACATTTACCATTTTTAGGCTAAGATTCATCTTAAGTTTTGTTAGAAAATCAGGCACCTTTGTATTATCAAATTATTAATTGTAAAAACAACTATTATGAAAATAGCAGTAACATCAGCAAGCGGAAAATTAGGAGCTTCCATAGTGAAACATCTAGTTCATTTAATTGGTAAGGAAAACGTTATTGGTATTGCACGTACACCAGAAAAAGCTGTGCATTTAGGTGTTGAAATTAGAAAAGGAGATTACAATAGTAGAGAACAGTTTGATGGCGCTTTAAATGGAGTAGATACTGTATTATTGGTTTCAGGGATGGATACACCAGATAAACGGATTATACAACACAGAAATGTTATTGAAGCAGCAAAGCAAAATGGTGTTCAAAAAATAGTGTATACAAGTATTGTAGGTGCCGAAGAAGGGAATGCTTTTAGTCCAATTGTGCAAACCAACAGACAAACAGAGAAAGATATTCAAAACTCAGGACTAAACTGGGTGATTGGACGAAACGGAATTTACATTGAGCCAGATTTAGAATACATAGACACCTATGTGAAAGAAGGGGAAATAAGAAATTGTGCAGCAGATGGAAAATGTACCTACACAAGCCGTGAGGAATTAGGTTTCGCTTACGCTAAAATGCTAACCGAAGACAAACACAATGCGCAGATTTATAATCTTGTTGGTAATGGCATTACGCAAACACAACTTGTAGAAAAAATTAATAAAGTTTTTAATACCAATCTAGTTTTTAAAAACGAATCTGTTGAAGCTTATAAGGCAGAAAGAACTGAAGCGTTAGGTGATTTCATGGGAACTGTTATTGCAGGTATTTATGAAGGGATTAAAGAAGGTGCAAATGATGTGTCTTCGGATTTTGTAACAGTTACAGGTAGACCACATTTATCTACAATAGAAATGATGAAGAATTTCAAAAACACACAAGAATAATTAGTAATAGTGCTTTTGTAACGAGCGTATCTTAGCTTGTAAATACTAGCTTACAATTGCAAACAGAGGAATAGTAGCATCATAAAAAGGAATAGCTACACCTTTGTAGTTTTTTTGATTAATAGCAAGTAAGGCTATCTATAAGGATAGCTTTTCTTATTTAAAAGGATTCATTTTATTTAAAATTAAGTGTATGAAAGATAATTTTTCAACGGAATCGGATAAGTATGCAAAGTACAGACCTATCTATCCTGAAGCCTTTTTTGATTACCTAAAATCATTAATGGAGAGGAAACAAATCGCTTGGGATTGTGGTACAGGCAATGGACAAGTAGCATATAAACTTGCGCAAAGTTTTGATACGGTAATGGCTTCCGATTTAAGTCAAGCGCAAATAGATAACGCCAGCAAATCCGATAATATTTATTATACCGTACAACGTGCAGAAAAAACAAATTATGCCGATGCAATTTTTGATTTAATCATTGTTTCACAAGCAATTCATTGGTTTGATTTTGATGCTTTCTATAAAGAAGTAAAACGAACTTTGCATCCCAATGGTTTCCTTTGTGTGGTTGGCTATGGTACTATTCAAATGTCTGGCGAAATTGGTAAATTAATTGCTCATTTTTATAGCGATATAATTGGTTCGTATTGGGATGAAGAACGTAAATATTTAGACGAAAACTATCAATCGATTCCATTTCCTTTCCAAGAAATAGAAACGCCTACTTTTATTAATACCTTGTATTGGTCTTTAGAACACCTAATTGGTTATTTAAATACATGGTCTTCCGTGAAACATTTTATAGATCAAAATGCGTATAATCCTGTCGATTCTTTACAATTGCAATTGGAAAAACATTGGAATAGTGAAGACCTTAAAGAAGTAAAATTCCCCATATTACTAAGAATAGGAAGGCTTAAAGAATAGATTTATAGTATGTCTTTTTAATGTTAATTACCTAGATAGTTACTCCCATTTGCATACGATTTGTCCTTCTTGTTAAGCAGGTTTTGTGCAATCCAATAATCCTAAAGGTTGTCTTATTTTATAGATGACCTTTTTTTAATTATTACATTTAGTAAACGTTTACTAATTAATTTACTATATTAGTCTCTAATTACTAATCACGTGTATTTATTTTGAAAAACAAAATCAAGATTACTGCCATTTCCTTATTTAATACCTACGGAATATCTAATGTTTCCATGAAGCAAATTGCGGATACTTTAAACATTAGTCCGGGAAATTTAAGTTATCACTATAAAACAAAAGCAGATCTTTTGGCTACTATTTATAAAGAGATGTATGCCGAAACGCTGGATTATATCCTTCCGGAAAACACGTATATCACCTTATTTCATTTTGAAGAAATGATGCTAAAGTTTGACGATCTACAACAACGATATGCTTTTTTCTTTAATGATATTGTGCACATTATTAAAACCTATCCCAAAATTGCGAAACAGTACGAAGCATCTAACTTAATTCGTTTTAAAGACGCTAGAAAACTAATCGATTATTATATCGAAACAGGAAGAATGCAGCCAGAAAATGAATTTATAGACTATAATAAAACCATTTATACCGTTTGGATGACGAGTACCTTTTGGCAATCACAAAAACTAGCAATACAAACAAAAGACTACACCGTAAATAAATGTCCGTCTATAGAAATGCTTTGGTCTTTATTTCTACCATATTTAACAGCGAAAGGATTAGAAGAATATCAACAATTAAGACAATTTGTAAAACTCCCTAATACATAATATCATGAGAAAAATAGATTCCCTTTTAACAGAGTACGCCGAAAGTCATCAAACAAAGATGAACATTGCTATACATTATGTTTGTGTACCATTAATCTTCTTTAGTTTAATTGGTTTGTTGGCTAGTATTCCTTTTCCTGAAGCAATCACACAAGCGTTGCCAAACGGATTATTACCTTATGCGCATTTTGGAACTGTAGTAATCGTTTTTGGATTGTTCTATTATTTGCGTTTATCTTTTGTACTTTTTATTGGAATGCTATTGTTTTCTGCATTGGTATTGATCGGTATTCAGCAAATAAATCAACTAGATATTGCGCCACTATGGGTAATCATGTTGATTATTTTTGTTGTGGCTTGGATTGGTCAATTCATTGGTCATAATCATGAAGGGAAAAAACCTTCATTCCTAAAAGATCTTCAGTTTTTAATGATTGGTCCAGCTTGGACAATGAGCCATGTATTCGAAGCGCTACATATTAAGTTTTAATAAATAATACTTCCGAAGTATTTCATAAAAACCAATAAAACTCCACTATCTTTGCACAAAATATAAATTATGTCACAATCGTTTTCTAGCTTAGGTATTAACAATACACTGCAAAGTAATTTAGCAGAATTAAACATTACGGAACCTACAGATATTCAACAAAAAGTAATTCCGGTAATATTAACGCAAAAAGAAGATGTTGTTGCAATTGCAAAAACAGGAACAGGGAAAACTGCTGCTTTCGGATTGCCTTTATTACAATTAATAGATGTTAATAAGAGTAATATTCAAGCAGTTATTTTAGCACCAACAAGAGAACTAGGGCAACAAATTTATAACAATTTAGAATCTTTTAATTCAGATGCTTTACAAGTTTCGATTGCAGGATTATTTGGAGGAATTCCAATAAAACCACAAATTGAAAAACTAAAAGAAAACACACATATAATAGTTGCAACGCCTGGTCGTTTAGCCGATTTAATAGAAAGAAACGCATTAAACGTTAAGGAAATTACTTATTTTGTTTTAGATGAAGCAGACGAAATGGTTTCTGCGCATAAAGAAGGTATTGATGCTATAATTAAATCCTTACCAAAAACCAGAAGAACCTTATTGTTTACGGCAACCATGCCTGGAACGATTAAGCAATTGGTGCAAAATAGCCTTTCTAAAAAAGTAGTTACTATTGAAGCAGATATGACAACGGTTGGTCATCAAGGAATTGATCATCAATACGTAGTTGTAGAACCTATTGAAAAACTAAATGTTTTAATGCATTTTCTAAATACTAACGAAGGAAAACGTGGTATCATTTTCTGTAAAACTAAAGCGGCAGTAAATAAATTAGCTAAAAATCTAGCAATTAATAAATTCTCATCAGGAGCCATCCATGGTAGTTTGTCACAAGGAATTCGAGATCGAATTATGGGACAGTTTAGAGAAGGACATATTAATATTTTAGTCGCTACAGATTTAGCTGCTCGTGGTATTGATGTGAAAGATTTAGCCTTTGTGGTAAATTATCATTTACCAGATACCTATGATGCGTATGTGCATAGAAGTGGAAGAACAGCTAGAGCAGGAGCTACCGGATTATCTCTAAGTGTAATTCAAGAAGATGAAGTTGCTGATATTCCAGAATTTGAAAACGAATTAGGGATTACTTTCTCACCATATATAAAAGCGGATGCTAAAAGTATTGAAGAGAATAACGGATTACTTTGGGCTAGAAAAATATTTAAAACGAAAGTAAATAGAGATATTCCTGAAGATTTTAAAGGAAAAATAAAAACCATTTTTCATCATTTAACCAAAGAAGAATTGGTAGATAAAATTTTATCCAATTACATAGCCGAAAACAATACTATTGTGGAAAAACCAGAGGTTACAAAGAAGAAAAAGAGAAAATAGAAAATGGGTAACTATATAAAAGCACAGCAAGATATTTTAGATAAATTAAAAATAGAAGCGCTAAATCCAATGCAGGAAGAAGCCTTATTATCTATTACAAGTACTGCAAATACGGTATTACTTTCTCCAACAGGAACAGGTAAAACGGTTGCCTTTTTGTTACCTACAATAGCAGATTTAAATAAGAATTGTAAAAATATACAGCTATTAATTTTAGTGCCTTCTCGGGAGTTGGCCATTCAAATTGAGCAGGTTATTCGTACCATGGGCTCTGGTTTTAAAGCCAATGCTGTTTATGGAGGAAGACCTTTTAGTAAAGACAAATTAGATTTAGCACATACGCCAGCAATACTAGTGGGTACTCCAGGACGTGTTGCAGATCATTTACGTCGGGAAACATTTTCTGTTGAAGATATTGAGACTCTAGTTTTAGATGAATTTGATAAATCTCTAGAAGTTGGATTTGAAAAAGAAATGAAAGAGATTATTAGTAGTCTTCCGGCTATTAAAAAACGAATTCTGACTTCTGCTACGCAAGACATGGAAATTCCGCGTTTTGTTGGTTTAAAAAACGAATTAGTAATTGATTATTTAGATACAAAAATTTCGAATCTAGAAATTAAGAAAGTAAAATCTCCAGACAAGAATAAGCTGCAAACTTTAGTAGACTTATTACACGATATAGGTAATAAACCAGGAATTATTTTCTGTAATTTTAAAAATACCATTCAATATGTTAGCGATTTTTTAAACGAAAATAATATTGCTCATGGCTGTTTTCAAGGAGGTATGGAACAGATAGATCGAGAACGCGCTTTATTGAAATTTAGAAACGGAACCCATCAAATTATAATAGCAACAGATTTGGCTGCTCGTGGATTAGATATTCCGGAATTGAACTATATTATTCATTATCAACTGCCTTTAAAAGCGGAAGAATTTACCCATAGAAATGGTAGAACAGCCCGTATGAATGCAGAGGGGACTGCTTATGTATTACATTGGGAAAAAGAAACGTTGCCTGATTTTATAGAAACGGATGATATTGTAGTGCCAAAAGGAAAAGTAACAGAACTAGCTACAAAATGGTGCACCTTATTTATTTCTGGTGGAAGAAAAGATAAAATCTCAAAAGGAGATATTGCTGGTTTACTGTTTAAACAATGTGATCTAGACAAATCGGAAATTGGTGTCATAGAACTAAAACAAGATTGTGCATTTGTTGCTGTTCCTAAAAGCAAGGCTTCCTTTATTGTGGATACCATTAATAATGTGCGTCTAAAGAAAAAGAAAGTCCGTGTAACTATGGTTTAAGCTATATGCTTATTAAATAGTTTTTCTGAAACATTTTATCATAAATATCTTTGCTAAACATATACAGTTGTGCAGGTTTTTTGGATACACCAACTTGTTTTTCGTCTAGTGCAATAATGTATTTTTTGTTTATTAATTTTCTTCTAAAATTTCTATTGTCTATTTCTATTCCAAGAATAGATTGATATACATCTTGTACCTCGTTTATGGTGAACTTATCTGGAAGTAATTTAAAAATGATTGGTTCCGACAAACATTTTATTTTTAAATCTTCATAGGCTTCTAATATGATATTTTCATGATCAAAACCTAATTCTGGTAAATCATTAACAGGAAACCATTTTGCTTGTTTTTTGCTGTTATTTAAATCCACATCTTCTGTTTTTAAAAGAAAGTAATAAGCTATAGTTGTCGTTCTTAAATGAAACGCTTCCTTTTCTATCCAAATAATATCTTTAGGATTCATCAATCGATCTGGATCACCAAATGCTTTAAATTGTTTTTTATATTGATTCGTTAAACCAGTTAATTCTTTTAATACTCTAGTAGCTGTTTCGTCTAAAGTTTCTTCTTTATATACATGATATCCTGTAAGAACATAATCGTCTACTAAAATCTCTTTTTTGTTTTCCGATTCTAAAAAACGTTTTATTAATAAAACATTTAAAGATTTGGTGTTTATGTCAAATCCAAAAACGACACAATCCACAGATATATTTAATATTTTTTCAGCTTCCATAAAATAAGTTTTGTATAAAAACGGGTTTTGTTTTGTATGGCACTAATATAGAAAAAATATAATTAAACGTCAATTATACATTACTATTGTTATGTGTCGTGATTACTAAAAGTTTGATTATGATGTTAATATAGCACACATAAATGGTAAAATATAATATTTTTTTACATGAAAATTAGGTTTTTCTTAATAATTTATAATACATTTGAAAAACAAACGTAAAAGTGACGTTTATAAAATAGCAACCATTTAAAACCAAAACCATGAAAAGACAATCAAAATTATTCTTGCAGAATTCTTTAAAGGCAGAAAACAAAAAACAGTCTAATACACTTTTAGTACTACTCAGTTTTTTAATGGTATTGTCATTTAACTTGGGTTTTGCACAAGAGGAAGAAATGGGAGACGATTATAAACCATTTAGTATTGGTGCCCATTTAAAAAACATGCATACTTGGCATGGATTTGTAGTGCATCAAGGTGTTGTGATTGCAACAAACATTGAATACAATTCTAGAAATGAGAAATTTACTTTTGGTTTTTGGGGAGGAGCAAGTTTTTCAGGAGCAGATATTGTTAGCAATACAGGAGAAAATGTAAGTGCTCTTTATAAAGAGTTTTCTATTTATACGAAATATCGTGTTTCCGATAAGTTCTTTATAGAAGCCGTTTCGCATAATAATTATACAGGAGTAGAAGAAAGAGGTGACAAGTTACATTATTGGAGATATGACAAAACGCAAGGTTATAATTTCGTGGATGTTAATTTCGGATATAATATAACACCAAATACACTACTATATCTAGCAACTATTGTTGGTGGTGGTTCTGGGGATTATGAAGTAGAAGCGGATGGTTCATTAACTGATTCTTGGACACATTATTTTGAAGTGAGTAGTAAAGTTTGGAAAAATAAAGATTCTAGCTTATCTCTTTTTGCTGGTGGTGCTTGGTCTTTTATTACCGACAAAACATTTTATACCGAAGAAGCAGGAAATATTATAAATGTAGGAGCAACTTTTAATAAGCAAATCTCAATAAAAAATTATAACTTACCTGTGGATGTGACTGTTATGTGGAATCCGGAAAAGGAAAAAACAGTTTTACAGTTAGATATTACTTTATTTTAAACACAACATTAATTATACTAATACAAACCATTATGAAAACTCAAAACTTACAAACCGTTTTAAAGAAGATGTATTTGCCAATACTGGTAATTGCATTGTTTTTTAATTTCTCTAGTTGTGTGGAACAAACAGATGCAACAAAAACAACAGTAAATAGCGGAGAGGATACAGGAGAAATTGTCCAAAGTGATATAGATCTTACAGGTAAAAAAATTGGTTATTGTTCACCTTCATTAAATGCACCATATTATCAAGCATTATTGCAAAGTATTCAATCTAGTACAGAAAAAAATGGAATGATATTTTACGCCGCAGACGGACAAGATGATATTAACAAACAAATAGCAGCTGTAGAAGATTTAATAACCAAAGGAATAGATGCTTTATTATTGAATCCTAAAGATCCTGATGCTTTAGTAGGTGTTACAAAACTAGCTAAAGCGGCAGGTATTCCAGTTTTTATTATTGATAGTTCTATCGATCCTTCTGCAGAATATGTAACAACTATTCAATCTAATAATCTTGCAAATGGCGAATTAGCTGGAGAATGGTTAGTCAAAAAAATGGGAAATAAAGTAATGAATATTGCACTATTAAGTGGTAATGCAGGAAATCCTGTAGGAAGAACTAGAAAACAAGGTTTATTGCAGGGAATTACCGAAGAGCAATTACGTACACAAGGTAAGATTGATTTAAATGTAAAAACACAAGCATATACAGAATGGTCTTATGCAGGAGGTTTAAAAGCGATGGAAGATATTTTAGTTGCACATCCAGACATTAACGTAGTCATTACAGAGTCGGACGTTTGTGTATTAGGAGCTATCAAAGCCATTGCACAGGCAGGAAAAACAGACGACATTTTAATTGTTGCTGGAGCAGATGGACAAAAAGAAGCTATTAAGTACATTATGGATACCGATTTTTACGGTTGTACCGCGATGAATAGTCCAGTACAAATTGGTAAAAATGCTGTAGAATATGCAATTCAATATATGAATGGTAAAAGAGATTTTAAGAAAACATCTTTTACCGCACCATTATTAATTACCAAAGAAAATGCTGCAAAGTACTATAATCCTAAAGCATTGTTTTAATCACTAATCCCAACGGATATGAAAAATTCAGAAAATGAATATCGTCTTGAAATGACTGGAATATCAAAAAGTTTTGGTGTTGTTTCGGTTCTTAAAGATGTGAATTTAAAAGTAAAACCAGGAGAAATTCATGCTTTGTTGGGTGAAAATGGTGCCGGAAAATCTACTTTGATTAAAATATTAAGTGGTGTGTACCAAAAAGATTCTGGAAAAGTAATTTTAAATGGGGAAGAAATAAATCCGAAGAATACCCATGATGGCCAGGTTTTAGGCATCAGTGTGGTCTATCAAGAATTATCTTTAGTAAACGATTTGTCCGTTGCCGAAAATATTTATCTGCATAAATTAGGTGCTAGTAAATTCTGGATGAATTGGAAAGAAATAACCAAAGACGCACAAGAATTAATAGATTCTTTAGGTTTTAAAATTGATGCTTCAGCCAAAGTAAGAGATTTAAGTATTGTTCAAAAACAAGTAGTAGAAATAGCAAAAGCATTATCGGAAGACACCAAAGTTTTAGTTTTAGATGAACCGACAACTGTTTTTGATCCTAACGATATTAAAAAACTGTTCAACAATCTTTTCAAATTAAAAGAAAAAGGAGTTTCTATTATTTATATCTCCCATCATTTAGATGAAATTTTTAAAATAGCCGATTCTATTACTGTTCTTAGAGATGGTGTAGATACGGGTACTATGGCTGTTAAAGATACCGATAAAGATGGCGTTATTCGATTAATGATTGGTCGTGAACTAAAAGATTTATATCCAGTAAGAGATATCAAAATTGGAGATGTTCCTGTATTTGAAGTGAAAAATTTAACAGCAAAAGACACGCTGGTTCATGATGTTTCCTTTACGGTACATCCAGGAGAGGTTCTTGGAATTGCAGGTTTAGGAGGTAGTGGAAGAACAGAAACTGCTAAACTTATTTTTGGAGCAGACAAAAAGCAATCAGGAACCTTAATCTTAAATGGAAAAGAAATAAAAACAAAAACACCGGTTTGTGCGGTTGGGCATCAAATAGGATTTGTTTCGGAAGACAGAAAAGAAGAAGGAGTATTTTTACCCTTATCGATTAGAAGAAATATAAGTGTTACTAGTTTTAAACCAATTTCGAGCAGACTTGGTTTTTTAAACGTGGATAAAGAATATGTAAATGTTTTAGACTTAATTGAAAAACTAAGTATTAAAGCACCAAGCTCCGAAGTAAATGTTAATAATCTGAGTGGTGGAAATCAGCAGAAAGTAGCTTTAGCAAAATGGCTAAGTATTGACAGTAAAGTTATTTTTATTGATGAACCAACGCGAGGCGTGGATGTAGGAGCAAAAATTGAAATTTACAATTTGATTAATGAAGTTGCCGCCAAAGGTGTTGGTGTTGTTGTAATATCTTCAGATATGCCAGAAATAATGGGAATCGCAGACCGTATTCTTGTGATGCATAAAGGGACCTTTTATGGCGAATTACAAAAGGAGCAATTTTCCGAAGAAAACATATTGCGTTACTCCATTGGAGAACCGTTAAAACAACTAAACTAATTTTAAAAACTCACGTTATGACTTCAACAATAAAACAACAACTAAGCAGTCCTGGTGGAATACTTAAGTTTTTAGTAAAATATAATACTATATTTATTTTTGTTTTGCTGCTTATCTTTTCCGCATTAATTTCGGATGTATTTTTCACTTCCGTGAACCTTTCCAACTTATTAAAACAAGTCTCAGGAATAGGGATTATTAGTATTGGTATGCTAATCGTAATTCTAACTGGTGGTATCGATTTATCTGTTGGTTCCATGGTGGCGCTACTTGCAGTAACCTTCGCTATTTTGGTAAATACGGTAATTTTACCGGTTGCCATTATATTAACTATTATTATTGGCTTTGGTTTAGGAAGCGTTTCAGGATATCTCGTTGCTTATCAGAAAATGGCACCTTTTGTAGCCACATTAGCTTTAATGACTATTGCTAGAGGTTTAGGTTTTATCTACTCTAAAGGCTCTCCAATAACATTTAAAACGCCAGGTGGAGAGTTCATGTCTAATTTTGCAAATAATAGCACGTTAGGTGTTCCTAACATTGCCATCGTGTTCTTCATCATTGTAATTATGGCAATGGTTATGTTACGTTATAACGTGTTTGGTAGATTAATAATCGCCATTGGTAGTAATGAAGAAGCTTCTCGTTTATCCGGAATTAAAGTAAATAAATACAAGTTTTTAGTCTACGCTATTTCTGGTGCTTTAGCTGCTACTGCCGCAATTATTGTTGCATCTAGAACAAACTTAGGTTCTCCAAACATGGGAATGGCTTGGGAACTAGATGCAATTGCTGCTGTAGTAATTGGTGGAGCAAGTTTAAATGGAGGTAGAGGTACAGCAATAAATACCTTAATGGGAGTACTAATTTTGGGATTAATAGGAAATATTCTAAACCTGTTAAATGTACCATCTTATCCGCAACAAGTAGTAAAAGGAGCTATTATCATATTTGCAGTATTGCTTCAAAGATTTGAAAGTAAATAAAAAAGGAGATGAAAAATTATAAATTAAACAATATGAATCTTTCTGCTATTTCGGAAAGAATTTCTACCCCAAAATACGATAGATCTAAAGTGACCACAGGTATTGTACATGTTGGTATTGGCGGATTTCATAGAGCGCATGAAGCTTTTTATACTGATGAATTATTGCACGACCCAACCGTTACAGATTGGGGAATTTGTGGCATCGCATTATTAGATTTCGACACTAAAATATATAACACATTAAAAGAACAAGATGGTTTATATACTCTAATTGTTAAAGAATTAGATGGTACACTAACAAAACGAGTTATTGGTTCTATTGTAGAGTGTTTGTATGCGCCGGAAAACCCAGTGAAGGTGATAGAAAAAATGGCGAGTTCCGAAGTTAAAATCATATCCTTAACTATTACGGAAGGTGGTTATAATTATGATGAAGCTACCAAACAATTCGATTTTACAAATCCGTTAATTAATCACGATTTAGAAAATCCACAAGCTCCAAAAACTATTTTTGGCTATTTAACACAAGCTTTAAAACTTAGAAAAGAACGCGGTTTAAAAGGTTGTACTATTCAATCTTGTGATAATATTCAAGGTAATGGTCATTTTGCTAAAAAAATGCTTTTAAGCTATGTGCAAGTTGCCGAACCGGAATTGGTAGCATGGATAGAAGCAAATGTATCTTTTCCAAATGCCATGGTAGACAGAATTACACCAGCTACATCGCCATTAGATATAGAAATATTAAAAGAAACTACAGGTATTGATGATGCTTGGCCAGTAGTTTGTGAGCCTTTTAAACAATGGGTTATTGAAGACGATTTTATTGCAGGAAGACCAGCTTGGGAAACTGTTGGAGCACAATTTGTGGAAGATGTTGTTCCTTATGAAAAAATGAAATTAAGTTTACTAAATGCTGGACATTCTGTATTAGGGATTCTTGGTGCATTATATGGGTATTCTACTATTGATGAAGCTGCTAGTAATGCCGATATTAGTTCATTTTTAAGGATTTATATGGGGAATGAAGTAACACCAACTTTAGGCGATCTCGAAGGCGTTAACTTAAAAAACTATAAGTTTTCATTAATACAAAGGTTTGGTAACACCTATATAAAAGATCAAATTGACAGAATCTGTTCGCAGAGTTCTGCTAAAATTCCAATATTTATTTTACCTACCATTAATACACAATTAGAGAGAAAAGGATCCATAGATCATGCTGCTTTTGTTATCGCTGCTTTTGCTATATATAGTGTTGGTGTCAATGAATTTGGAACGCAGCTTATTATTAAAGATGCTATGGAAACCGTTTTAAATGAAAAAGCCATTGCATCTAGAAAAAACTCGGAAGCTTTCTTAGAAATAGAATCGATTTTTGGTAAACTTAAAAACAATACCACTTTTGTAAAATCATATATAAATGCATACCAAAACATTATTCAAAATGGGATTGAGAAATCGGTAAAGGATATTAACAGTAATGTTTTAAATAAAATTTAAATGAAAAATATAGTTTGTTTTGGAGAAGTGCTATGGGATGTTTTTCCCACACATAAAAAAATTGGTGGTGCTCCTCTAAATGTTGCTTTACGTTTACAATCATTAGGAAACCAAGTTTATATAATTAGTAAAATTGGTGACGATGCCAATGGGAGAAAAATAGTTTTTCATGTAATAGAGAACCATTTAAATACAGAAAATCTACAAATAGATAATACGTTTAAAACAGGAGACGTACAGGTAACTCTTAATGATAAAGGTTCTGCTTCTTATGTCATAGAATTTCCAAGAGCTTGGGATTATATTGAATTGACAGAAGCTACAAAAACAGCAACAAAAAATGCAGATGCTTTTATTTTTGGAAGCTTAGTAACAAGAAATAGCACTTCAAAAAATACCTTATATGCGCTTTTAAAACTAGCGAAGTACAAAATATTCGATGTAAACTTAAGAGCTCCTTTTTATACTACAGAAGTCTTAAACCATTTAATGCTTCAAGCAGATTTTATTAAGTTTAATGATGATGAAATTATGGAGATTAGTAGAAATAACAACTTCAATTCAGAAATATTAGAAGAAAACATAAAATTTATAACAGAACATACAAATACAAAATCTATTTGTGTAACCAAAGGTAGTCAAGGCGCTATTTTGTATTATAATAATACGTTCTATTACAATAGTGGTTATGCTATTCAAGTTGTAGATACCGTTGGTGCTGGTGATTCCTTTTTGGCTACATTAATAAATAAATTACTAAATCAAGACAATCCACAAGAAGCTATAGATTTTGCTTGTGCAGTTGGTGCTTTAGTAGCAGGAAGTGAAGGTGCAAACCCTGTAATAAGCAAAGAAGACATCCTGAAATTTATAAATTCTAAAGATATTTTTTGTGACGAATAATTGATTAATAGCAATTCAATTATTTAAAGGCTTTTATCTAGTGGGTAAAAGCTTTTTTAATAAAAAAGGTTGTCCAATTAGGACAACCTTTTTATATAATAATTAGAAAATATTACTTTAAACTTTCTAATAATTTTTCAGCTACTAACTCAGAAGATGCTGGGTTTTGTCCAGTAATTAAGTTTCCATCTTGAATAGCATAAGCTTGCCAAGCGTCTGCGTTAGAGTAGAAGGCACCATTTTCAATTAGCATATCTTCCACTAAAATTGGCACAACTTCTGTTAAACCAACTTGCGTTTCTTCGGTATTAGAAAATCCAGTTACTTTTTTGCCTTTTACTAAACGTGTACCATCTTCGTTTTTCACATCTTTTAATGCAGCTGGCGCATGACATACAAAAGCAATAGGTTTTTTCTGCGTATTGAATTTTTCAATTAAAGCAATAGAAGTAGCATCGTTTGCTAAATCCCATAATGGTCCATGACCTCCTGGGTAAAATACAGCATCATAATCATCTGCGTTTATATCTTCTAATTTCTTGGTGTTTGCAATAAGCGCTTTAGCTTCCGCATCGTTATTAAAACGTTTTGTAGCTTCTGTTGCAGCATCTGGAGAATCGCTACTTGGGTCAATTGGTGCAGCTCCTCCTTTTGGTGTTGCCAAAGTAATAGTTGCTCCTTTATCTAATAATGTATAATATGGGCTTGCAAATTCTTCCACCCAAAATCCTGTTTTTTTTCCTGTATCTCCTAATTTATCATGAGATGTTAATACAAATAATACGTTCATATCTTTTATTTTTTTTAATTCGGTTTTTGCTTCTGAAATTATTTCAGAAAGTGTTGTGCTTTTTGTGTATTACAACTATAAGTTATAACGATAGTTAGCGTTACCGCTAGTGTTTTAACAATGTTTAGTTATAAATTTAGTATGCCATTTTCACAATCTTTTCAACTTTATCTGGAGATAAAGATTGGTGTTCTCCTAATCCCATCCAACCACGATCTATAAAGCGTTGTTTGATTTTCTCAGCAGTTCCTTCATAATCTTTAGTATAATCTGATAGCTTTGTATCGATACCTAATTCATGGAAAAAGTCTACTGTTTTTTCAATTGCAGCATAAGCTTTGTCGTCTGTACTACCTTTCGTAATATTCCAAACACGTTCCCCATATTGTGCTAATTTTTCTTTTTTATCTTCAAAATTAAACTTGTAATGACTAGGTGCAATTACAGCTAAGGTACGTGCATGGTCAATACCAAATAGAGCAGTTAACTCATGTCCGATAGCATGTACAGCCCAATCTCCGGGTACTCCTTTTTGAATTAATCCGTTTAGAGCCATCGTACAACTCCACATAAAGTTGGAGGCAGCTTGATAATCTGTAGGATCTTTTAATACCTTAGGAGCGACTTCAATAATGGTTTGTAAAATGCTTTCTGCAAAACGATCTTGTAATAATGCTCCTGTTGGATAAGTCAAATATTGTTCTAAAACGTGTGTAAAAGCATCGGTTAAACCATTTGCTAATTGACGTTGCGGAATAGAAGTAATGACTTCCGGATCTAAAATGGAAAACTGAGGGAATAAACCAGGTCCGCCCATTGCTAATTTTTCCTTTGTTTCTGATCTTGTAATAACAGCACCAGAATTCATTTCAGATCCTGTTGCTGGAATGGTTAAAACCACTCCAAAAGGCATACCTTTTTCGGTTCTAATATTTTTAGTTAAAATATCCCATGGTGTATCTCCATCGTATACTGCAGCTGCAGATAAAAATTTAGTACCATCAATAACAGAACCACCACCAACTGCCAATAAATATGTGATGTTTTTGTCTTTAATAACTTGTAACGCTTTAAGTAATGTTGCGTATTCTGGGTTTGCAGGAATACCGCCAAACTCTGTAACATCCACATCTGCTAAAGCAGTCTTCACTTGGTCGTAAATACCGTTTTTCTTAATACTTCCTCCACCATAAAGTAATAATACTTTGGCATCTTGAGGGATTTCTTCTTTTACTTTTTTTATGGTATCCTTTCCAAAAATAATTTTGGTTGGATTTTTAAATTCAAAATTGTTCATCTTCTTTTCTTTTTAATTATTTAAATCTAAATTTTAACAATCATTTTTCCTTTGTTCTTTCCTTCAAATAAATCGATAAAAGCATTTGGAATATTATCAAAACCTTCTACAATAGTTTCGGTATATTTTAATTTTCCTTCTGCTAACCAACCTGCTAAATGTTGCATGGCTTCAGGGAATTTATCCGCATAATTAGATACGATAAACCCTTGCATTAAAGCACTGTTTTTAACTAGGAATGGTTGTACACTTAGGCTTGTGGGTAATTCTGTTTCATTATAAACAGAAATTGCACCACAGATTATAATTCTTGCAAAACGGTTGATATTAAACAACACAGCATCAGAAATCGGTCCACCAACATTATCGAAATAAATATCTACACCATTTGGAGCGAGTTTTTTAAGGTCGGCATTAATATCTGTACTCGTATTGTAATTAATTCCTGCATCAAAGCCAAATTTATTTTTTAGCATATCAATTTTCTCATCGGTTCCCGCAATTCCTATAACATGAAGTCCTAAAATTTTGGCTATTTGTCCAACAACACTACCAACAGCCCCAGCAGCTCCAGAAACCACAATAGTTTCTCCCGCTACAGGTTTACCAATTTGCGTTAAACCTAAATAAGCAGTTAGTCCTGTCATTCCTAAAACACCTAAGTATGCACTTAATGGTGCTTTGGTAGCATCTATTTTATTTAAACCTTCTCCGTTAGATACTTGCTGTGTAGACCAGTTTAACATACCAGAGACATAATCACCTACTGTAAATTTTTCGTTTTTAGAAGCTACTACTTTTGCAACAACACCAGATTGTACTGGTTTATGTAACTCGAAAGGAGGAACGTAAGACTTTGCATCGCTCATTCTTCCTCTTAAATAGGGATCTACAGATACGTAAGCAGCTTCTAAAAGAATTTCTCCTTCAGAAATTGTAAGTTCCGTGTCTTCATTAACAAATTCAAAATTGGAAATTGTTGGTTTTCCTACTGGTCTATTATTTAATAAAATAGTCTTTCTCATTGCTTTTGTTTTATTCAATTACAGTTACTAATTCTTCCATAGGTTTTCTAACCTTAACTAAGTTTACTAACCAATCTGCATCTTCTTTTCTATAACCAATAGGTAGCATTACAGCACTACGTAAACCTTTTTCACGTAAGCCTAAAATTTCATCTACAGCAGCAGGATCAAAACCTTCTAATGGAGTTGCGTCAACCCCTTCAAAAGCAGCGGCAGTTAATGCTTCCGTAAAAGCAATGTATGCTTGTCTTGCAGCGTGGTTAAAGTTTTCTTCGGCGTCTTTTTGAGGATACATCCCTAATAACATCTGACGGTAGTTTTCCCAACCTTCATTTTCAAATCCGCGAATTTCATTTGTTAAATCAAACATATGGTTTATACGGGCTTCCGTATAAGTGTCCCAAGCTGCAAATACTAAAAGATGAGAACAGTCTGTAATTACAGATTGGTTCCAAGCAATTGGTTTAATTTTTTCTTTCACTTCTTGATTTTTAATTACAAAAATCTCGAAAGGTTGTAATCCGCTTGACGTTGGTGCTAAACGAGCAGCTTCTAAAATACGTTCTATTTTATCTTCAGCTACTTTTTTTCCATTCATTGCTTTTGCTGCGTATCTCCACTTTAATTTATCTAATAATTCCATACGTTCAATTGTGTTTTTATGTATTTTTTGTTATTCTTTTAATATCGTTTGAAGTAATAATAACTTCGGCATGACTTGTACTATTGGCTAAGTTTATCATTGCCTGAGCAATATCTTCAGGTTCTGTTATTTTGTATTGCTTCAGTTTTCCTATAAATAAAGGTTGAATCACTTTAAAAATGGCTAATCCAATTTTTTCAAGTGTTCTTCTTTCTTCACGTTTTCCTCCAATTAATGAAGGTCTAAAAATGAAGGTGTTTTTGATGTTTTGTTTTTGAACATCACGTTCCATTTCTCCTTTTGTTTTATTGTAAAACACTGGACTTTTTGCATTTGCTCCTAATGCGGAAACCACTAAAAAAGTTGGAATATTATTTTCTTTAGCAAGCTTTGCCGCAGCAACAGGAATACCATAATCTATTTGTTTATAAACTTCTTTATCTGGTGTTTTTGCTTTCGTTGTGCCAATACAACAGTAAACTTCGTCTGCTGTAAAATCGGATTTAAATTGCTCTAGTTTTAATAAATCACCAATAAATTGAGTGACTTCAGAGGGTAAACCTTCCATTTTAGAACGCGAAAACAACTTGATACTTTTATACGTATTGTCGGCTATTAATTTTTGAAGTAAAATATTTCCTGTTAATCCGGAAGCACCTAAAATAATTGCTGTTTTTTTCATATTATTGACATACTTTTATACTGCTCCAAGCAGATTGATAGGCTTCTTCTAAATGGGTTTTATCTAATTGAAATGCACCACGTTTTTGGATATTCATTAAAAATGATAACGGATTTATAGAATAGGCATATAATAAATAATCGGATAATGGTTTAATAATGCCTTCTTTTTTACCACGAGCCCAAAGATCGAGTAGTGGTTGTAGGTGTTTGATTCCTTCCTGTCTGCTTACTTCATCAATCATTGGTGTATTATCACATTGTGCTAAAAAAATAGCGTGTTCACATTCCTTTAATTTAAAATCTGCAATACGTTTCCAAATGTGTTCAAAACCAGCTTCAACAGATAGGTTGGTATTAAATTCCGCGAAAGCATAGTTTGTATATTCTGCTTTTACTTCTATATACGTTTGGTTAACTAAATCCTGCTTATTTTCAAAATACAAATAAATTGTAGCAGGAGAAACGTTAGCCATTTTGGCAATTTTACTCATTGGTGTAGCATGAAAACCATTGTTGTTAACCAACTCGATAGTTGCCTTAACCAATGCATTGCGTTTATCTATACTTTTCTGAAGTTTTGCCATTATGATTTAATTCTTATACAAAGATATATAAAAAATGAATGTTCATTCTTTTTTTAACAAAAATTTATAAATGGTTTATTCAAGTGGAATTAAATTGGAATAGTATATGGGGTATAGCGAGCAATAATGCTTTTGTTTAAATATATTTCTCTTTAACATCTTTTACATCTAAAACATTAGTTTCGGAAACAAATTTCATTAATAGATATATCGATAAGATATTACAAACAATAATTAACACGGTAAATGTTTTGTTATAAATAAAAAACTCATTGATAGGAGATAAACAGATTTGAAAAATATAAAAAATCCCAGAAGCTAATAGAACAACTACATTATTGTACATATTATTCACATAAATCATAGCAAATGTAAGTGCATAAATTAGTAAAAAGAAGATACACAAAAAGGTAAAAAAGAACATGTTACCAGGAATGAAATCTATTATAAGTTCTAGAACGGCAAAAATTAAATAACTAACTAATATAAATCCGGTTAAGAAGGGAAAAGTTAATAATGACTTTAATTTGGTTTTAGATAAATATCCTCTAAGAACAAGTGTAGTGCAAAATAAAAACAAAGATGTAGCTATAGTAATCCACATAAAATAATCTTCAAAATTATAAAGAGATAAAACATTGGAAACAAGTATTGCTAGTAAAGCAAAAATAAAAAGGGGTTTTGTTTCTTTTTTAGCAACACTAATATACTTTAAAATAATAGTAAAAATAACAACTGGTATTACATAGACTAAGTCCTTTTTATCCATGGCAATACTTACTACTAAAGAAGCCAAAAAAGACAAAGAAAATAAAACATCATAAACAGTAATTTTTTTAAAAAAACTACGTGTAATTGATTTCTTTTTAGACATTTAAGGGGAGGATTAATATTTAATATGGTATGAAGATAGAATTAAAATA
Source organism: Lacinutrix sp. WUR7 (assembly GCF_016864015.1). Classification (NCBI taxonomy): domain Bacteria; kingdom Pseudomonadati; phylum Bacteroidota; class Flavobacteriia; order Flavobacteriales; family Flavobacteriaceae; genus Lacinutrix; species Lacinutrix sp. WUR7. The sequence continues at coordinate 3,165,533 of NZ_CP045067.1, forward strand.
CGTCAAAAAAAAGAGAATTCTGAATTTAGAATCAATCTTTAATAAAAGGATTATTTTCTAAATAAAACTCCAGTCATTAAAAGAAAAAAAAGAATGTAAAAAAGTTTCCATTTACCAATATTATGAAATAATCAGGTACTTCTACTTATACCCAAAGCGTAATTAATAACTATCTTTAAGGTCAATTAATTGTTATTATTTTTATGCCTCAGAAAACAAAAATACAGCCAGAATTTATACCCTTTGAAAATATAGGTCTTTGCTTTAGTGGTGGTGGTTATCGAGCTACTTTTTTTGCTTTAGGAATATTATCTTATTTAGATCACGTAAGCTATAAAAGTAAATCGTTATTGCAATCAGTAAAAGCATTAAGCACAGTAAGTGGAGGTACACTAACGGGAGTTGCTTTTGCTAAGGCGGTTCAAGATCCCGATTATAATTTCAAAGATTTTTTTAAAAACTTCTATGCTACCTTTACTCCAGAAAATGATGTGCTTTTAAAAACAGCTATTAGTAAACTAGAAAACGATAGCGTTTGGAAAGCAAATCCCTATAAAAATAGATCGCTAATTAATGCATTTGCCTTGACCTATCAAGAAATACCAATCTTTGAAGGTTCTTTTCAACACTTTAAAGAGGATAAAATCAAACATTTAGAACAGGTTTGTTTTAATGCTACCGATTTTTCTTTCGGATTAACCTATCGTTTTCAAAACAAAGGATACTTTGGTAATAATCCGTTATACAAAAACAATCAAAAACAAATAAATGCTTTGCGTAATGAAGTAATGTTAGGAGATGTTATTGCATCTTCTTCTTGTTTTCCGGTAGGATTTGAACCTTTAGTATTTCCAGACGACTATTTCGACAACCATAACAGTCCGGCTTACAAAAACTTAAAAGGATTAGATAATTTTATAGACGGTGTTGGTATTATGGATGGAGGCATTGCAGATAACCAAGGAATTGGTAGTATGATGCTTATTAACGAAAGAATGGAGAGAACAAAAAAAGGCCTTGACCTAATTATCGTTAATGACGTAGGAAGCTATAAAATGAAACCTTGGCAACAAGATACTACCAAAATAGAAAAAAGTTCTACAGTAAAACGTGTAATCAATAAAATACTACAGTACTTTACTATAAAACCGCTGTATTGGATAACATTTATAGTGGGTTTACTTATTTTGATTTTAAATAATATGAGCGTTTTTGGTAGTCAAGATTATACAGGTTTGTACATTTTAGGAGGTGCCATTTTTGGAATTGGTTTATTATTAACTGCATTTGGCTTAGTGGCTTCCGTGATTAAATCTTCTGTGACATCTAGGTTAAAAACACTATTTAAAAAGAATGTTCCAGAACCATTGTTAGAGGATATAGTCACCTTTAAAAAATTAGATATTAGTTTAATTCAAGTGATGCTTTCCGATAGATTAACATCTGCAATGACAATGATAAATGATGTGTTTCTAAAACAAATGCGACGTATTAATTATGATTTGTTTTACTCTAAAAGTGAATTAAATAACAAGCGTATTACAGCTACTGTTTACAAATTAAATGGGAAAATTTCACCTTATAGTAATAGTTCAGGCTATAATAAGGATATAAAACCCATGCCAAGTAAAAGCTTAGAGAGTGTTTGTTTGACGGCTTCGGAAACACCTACAACATTATGGTGGGACAAAACAGATGTAGCCAAAAATAGAATGGAGACTTTAGTGGCTTGCGGACAATTCACCGTTTGCTATGAACTTATGGATTACATTTTAAAACTAAAAGCAGATCCGGAGAATACCATCACCGACTTTACCGAAATCGATAAATTATACGCCGCTTTGCAAACCGATTGGAAAGCATTTAACAAGCATCCCTTGTGGTTGGTGGAAGCGTTGAAATAAGTAGCATTAGTTATTTTAATATAGAAGTAATAACCGAATATAAATAGAAAAATATGTCGTGCGTTAATTAGAATATAAAATTAAAAACACACCAATCAGAATACCAAATAACGGAATCAATTTCTTGCGCTTGTTTTTCTCTTTAAATACCAAACCTCCAATCACTACAGCGATTATTAACTGACTTCTTTTTATAGCAGATAATAACATAATTAAAGCATCCAGATCCTGTAGCGCTTTAAAGTAAAAATAATCTGCAGCAACCAATAAAACACCAACAGCAATGATGGTCCAACGAAATGTAAATGCTTTTCGTTTTTCAGCAAAAGGAAACCAGGTCACCGATAAAATAAACAATAGAATGAGAACCGTATACCAGCAAAACCAGAATTGTAAGGTTTGCGGATTTAAGGCTAAATTCTGAATTAAAAACTTATCATATAAACCGCTAGAAGCACCTAAGAAAGTTGCAGCAATAATGGCAAAGATCCATTTATTCCTCTTAAAGTTTATGCCTTCTTTTTTTCCTATTTTAGAATATAGTATCACAGAAAAAATAATAAGAAAAAATCCAATCCATTGTAAAAAATTAGGTGTTTCCTTATAAATTAATATAGCACCTATAAAAGTAAAAAACGGACCAGCAGAGCGTATTGGAGTCACAATAGTAATTGGCAAATGCTTTAAAGCTTGATATGCTAATATCCACGAACAAGCCATAATCATCGATTTTATAAAAATAAAACCATGTATTTTCCAAGGAATACTTGTAATATGTAATCCTATTTCTTTGGTATATTCTGGAAAATAAATGGAGCCAATAAATAACGGAAGCAATAACAAAAAACCAGAACCAATAGTACCTAACAATACAGGAAATACTTCATTGCCTTGTACTGCATGCTTTTTACACAGATTGTGTAATCCTAAAAAAAGAGCCGCCAATAAACCTAAATACATCCACATGGCGCGAATATAGTTTTTTAATGGATTTTGTAATTATAATGTGATATGATTTTTATAAGCTTCATGAAAAAACACAAGAACTCCGATGTTTTAGCAGAAAGCAGATATTACTCTTAGTCTTGAAGAAGTAAACATATAAGTTATAAGCGCATGCTAAAAAGCGATGTGAAATACAGATTTGTTATTAATATGAAGTCTTTAAAAGAGCAATAGTCTACTGTTTATTAAATATAACGCTGTAAAACAATCGATTAAAACAATAAAAATAAAGATGCCAAGTGAAATTAATTTTCAATAAATTGAAAATTAGTTAATTAATTAGTTGCTTCTTACAATTATTGGCACCATCTTTGCCTAGTATTAAAATAATAATAATAAATTACATTACAATGAACAAAGGAACAGTAAAATTTTTCAACGACACTAAAGGTTTTGGATTCATCACTGAAGAAGGAGTTGATAAAGACCACTTCGTACACATTTCTGGATTAATCGATGAGATTAGAGAAGGTGACCAAGTAGAGTTTGACTTACAAGAAGGAAACAAAGGATTAAATGCAGTTAACGTAAAAGTTATCTAAGACATATATACTTAAAGTTTTACAAAGGCCTATCCATTTATTTGGATAGGCTTTTTTAGTTTGCATAGTTTAGGTTTCGAAAAGTGTCATTATCTTTGACGAAAAATTGAGGAATTGGTATGAGTGAAAATAAATCGAATGTAGACATAGCATCTTGTATTACAACATTAGAGACGCTATTAGAAAATACCAATTTGCTTTTCGAATTACCCGAAGAACAACGTATTGCACTTTATAAAGTCGCTGGCGAATTGTCTAGACCAAATCGGGATGAGTTTCAACGCAGACGTAAAGACGCTAAAAAAGCGGCAAAACGTAAAATGATTGCTAAAGATAAGCATGCTAGAAAAACTACAGGAATACGTTCTGCCAGAGAAGCTTCCTTGTTTGTCGCTCCAAAATTATTAGCAGCCGCTGCAATCCCAGACAAACCTTTAGAATTAGAATCTCCAAGAAACTGCTACGTTTGTAAAACCGTTTTCACACAATTACATCATTTTTATGATACTATGTGTACCGAATGTGGCGATCTAAACTACGCGAAACGCTTTCAAACTACAGATTTAAAAGATCAAGTTGCCGTAATTACTGGTTCTAGATTAAAAATAGGATATCATATTACATTAATGTTATTGCGTTCTGGTGCAACTGTAGTTGCTACCACGCGTTTTCCTGCAGATTCTGCCATCCGTTTTTCTAAGGAAGAAGATTATAAAGATTGGAGCGATCGTTTACATATTCACGGACTCGACTTAAGACATATTCCAAGTGTGGAGATTTTCTGTAATTATATAGAACAAAAATATAATCGCTTAGATATTTTAATTAATAATGCAGCACAAACGGTAAGAAGACCTTCTGGTTTTTATTTCCATTTAATGGAAAATGAAAAGCTTCCTATTAATAAACTTCCAGAATTAGCACAAACGCTTTTAAAAGATCACGAAAGTTGTTTAGAAGAATTAACAAGCTTAAGTGTTGGTCCTTCAAAAACCAATAAAAATAATGTATTGCCAGTAACTTGGCACGGACCAGAACCAGGAATTGGTTTACGAAATTCTGCAGAATTATCGCAAATCCCATACAGTTTTGATAACTCTTTACAAACGGCTGAAGTTTTTCCAGAAGGTAAATTAGATGCAGATTTACAACAAGTCGATTTAAGAAAAACCAACAGCTGGCGTTTAAAATTAGGTGAAATTGAAACTACAGAAATGGTAGAAGTACAGCTTGTTAATGCTGTTGCTCCCTTTGTTTTGTGTAATCGTTTGTCTAATGTAATGATGAAAGAGAACACCGGTAAGAAGCACATTATCAACGTTTCAGCAATGGAAGGGAAGTTTCATAGATTTAAGAAAGTCGACAGGCATCCACATACCAATATGGCAAAAGCAGCGCTAAATATGTTAACGCATACTTCGGCTTCTACCTTTGCTAAATCGGGTATTTATATGAATGCCGTAGATACCGGTTGGGTCACCGATGAAGATCCTGCAGCTTTATCTAAAAAGAAAGTGGAAGTACACGATTTTCAACCTCCTTTAGATATTGTGGATGGCGCAGCACGTGTTATGGATCCTTTAATAGATGGTATCAATACCGGAAAACATTGGTCTGGTAAATTCTTAAAAGACTACTTTCCTATTGATTGGTAGCATCATTTTGTGGTTTCGAACGTATAAAATAATTTGTTTTTGAAGCCATTTCCTGCTTTTCACTATATCTTTTTTCTGAAAAAGAAAAAAGGATGCCGTTGCAATCAGGGCTAAACATATTTGCAAAGTTTAAGGGCCAATTAATTTTTTGGCACCATCTTTGCATTCTATATAGTAATTATTAAAATTAAATATATTACAATTATTATGAGTAAAGGAACAGTAAAATTTTTCAACGACACCAAAGGATTCGGATTTATCACAGAAGAAGGAGTAGACAAAGATCATTTTGTACACATTTCAGGATTAATCGATGAGATTCGCGAAGGTGACGAAGTTGAATTCGATTTACAAGAAGGAAACAAAGGACTAAATGCAGTTAACGTAAAAGTTATCTAAGACATATATACTTAAAGTTTTACAAAAGCCCATCCATTTATTTGGATGGGCTTTTTTATGTTTATACAATTGCCATATCAGGAAACAGAATCTTTTTAAACCGCATTTTTCCAAGTTTCTTTTAAATACACCAGGTCTTTTTTAATTCTTTTAAATACTTCCTTTTCCGGAATCGTTATTTTGGAATGCCCTTTTTCAGCACCACCTAAATCATACTCGACATGTAGCGAAACAGGAACGTTAATTTTATATTTTTTGAGCAATGAAAAGTAACGATTAAAATCGACCATACCTTCACCAAGAGGAACATTTATTGGTTGCCATAATCCATTTATAATTCCCCATTTAAAATCTTTTATGACTATAGAATTAATAAAAGGTTTTATTCGTCGTAATCCTAATTCCCAGCTTTCTCCACCTTCTACAACCGCATGTCTAATATCATATTGTGATCCCATGAATTTACCTTCTGTTGCTTCCAAAATAGGAAGTAAATACCAAATAGGAGCGCCAACATGATTCCCAGAATGGTTTTGATAGCCACCAATAAGTCCTAATTTTTCATTTAATACTTCTAATGCTTTTGCTTGTTTTCCATAAAGAATTTGACTCTCTATAATCGATTTGTCTTCTGGGTATTTTAACCAATCGGTTCGGTAATGCGTAAATCCAAGGGTACTTGCCGTTTCCAATACTGTTTTATTTACCATGTTATTAGCATCCCACACATTCGTACTCATCAGCTTTGGGATCAGTCCGTGTTTTTTCATTTCTGCTACAGCTTTTGGCAAATCCATTTTTACATTTTCTGGTAATACATGTCCTTTTCGTCGTACTGTTAAATCTATACCATCAAAACCCATCGCTACAGCTGCCGCAGACATCTCATTATAATCTAGAAATTGTAAATGTTTAGAAAACAAATGCACATGTAAATCTCCTTCCAATTCTTGCTGAAATTTAGGTGTTGGATCTTGAAAAGATAGGAGTGGAATCGATGCAATTCCCATTGCGGAAAGTTTAGCAAATTCTCTTCTAGAATACTTGGACGTACAACGATTCATTTTGTAGTGATTTGTGAAGGAAGTAGTAAGATACTATTTTTTTGAAGGAATTTTAGAATACGGAAAAGGTATTGTGCTTTATTGAAAAGTTGCTCTTCTCCAGATACCAATAAACTTTTAGAGCTAACGTGTTGAATTTTATCTATATAACTAAAAATAGGTTTTCATCACTATGAATATCACTTTTAACGAAAGCTTTTGTAGTAATATTTTTATATATTTATTAAATAACTAAAACTTTTCTTACAATGAAATACAGAATATTCGCATTATTAATGATTTTTGCTTTTTCAACTTCTATGAGCGCCATTGAGATTAGAGGTAAGAGAAAAAAACCTTCACAAGGTTATTCACAACAAACCGTGGAAACGCCTAATGTATTGGATTTAGAAAATAAGATGTAACCAAAATATACTTCAATAAAAAAAGCAATGTTATCTAACGTTGCTTTTTTTTATACCATACTTTCAATAGCATAATACAATCTATTTTTTGCATTACACTACAAGCCCCTAAAAAGGTAGCAGTAATAATGGCGAAAATTCATTTGTTCCGTTTAAAATCAATGCCTTCTTTTTTACCAATTCTAGAATATAATATTACCGAGAATATAATGGTGAAAAAACCAAGCCATTGGTAGATATTAGGACTCTCTTTATAAATTAAAATAGAACCAATAAAAGTAAAAAATGGAGCAGCAGAACGTATTGGTGTAACAATAGTTAAAGGTAAATGTTTTAAAACCTGATATGCTAAAACCCATGAAGCAGCCATTATACCCGATTTTATAAAAATAAAGCCTAAATATCCTTTCCATAAAAAACCCTCAATAGTAGAAAACTATTAAGGGAGGAAAAACCATCGTTTTATAGGGATTATTTATAAGATATCATCCATAGGATTTATCTCAATTGCTTTGGTTTTATTTCCTTTTCTAAGCTGCATTTTATATAATACCTCGGTATCTTTATTATGTCTATAATTGTTATAACACCAGGTTTTTGCAACCATCCAACCTGCATATTTTTTGGCAACTATTACACTAATATTATATGGAATACGAACATTTTTAAATACACCTTCCGATTGCAAAAGTGTTCCATCTTTAGCATAAATAGCATCTACATGGTTGTTGCCTTCGGTAAAATGTACACTATAAGTCGTATTTACATTTGCAGCATACACAGCCGCATTCTTTATGTTGTAATTAAAAACTTGTAGTTGTAGCTTTTTGGTTTTTGCAGATAAATAGGAGGTACCTATTATCTTTTCAGAAACCGAATTAAAATCCTTTTTTACATGTGTGCTTTCTAAAGTATGGTCTGTGGTTTCTGTGTAGGCAATGTCAGATTGGGAATACGTTACTTGTGCGAATCCTAGGAATAGGAAGGTAATAAACATTGTTTTCATGATGTTGTGTTTTAAAATGATTGAACTATTCTGATTTTGCTATTACAATAGTTTAGAGAAACTCATTAATAAACCTTTCGGCTAATGTAAAGCATAATCAAGATAACCTGCTTATTTTTAGATAGACACGTAATGAACAAGCAATAGACAACTAATAGACAATATTATTATATGGCAAGGATTCAAGAAGGAAATGGCTATAGTTGCTGGATGAAATCGTCTAGATGCACATCATCTGCAAGTTTCATTTTTTTACGAAGACGGTAGCGGCTAGTATTTAAAGATGCAATCGCAATATTTTGAAGGGTTGCAATATTCCTACTGTCCATTTTTAATCGAATAAGAGAACACAAACGTATTTCATTTTTAGTTAAATTAGGAAATAACTCTGATAAATGTGTATAAAAAGCATCATTAAGCTTATCTAAACGTTCATAGAAAACGATACTATCCTTATCAAACTGCACTTTATTTTTAATTTCTTCTTCCAGCTTTTCTAAGATTGTAGTATGCTCTTCCGAAGTAGCATTTTTCAGCATTTTAATTTTATCTGCCAACATTTCTGCCCATTCTTGATTTTGGGTTAAGCTTAGGGCAAAATCGGATAAATCGCGTTGTTTCGATTTAATTTCCGAATGTAGCTGTTCCACTTTCAATGCTGCATTTTCTAATTCATGTTCTGCTAAAAGTTGTTTGTTTTTAGAATTTAAAAGGTGTTGTCTTCTTCCCAAATAAAGTACGATAAGCAAAATAATGAGTACCGCACTAATCAGTGAAATAATCCACAGCTTTGCACTTTGATCTTTAATCTTGTTTTCTTTTTCTATGCGCTCTATTTCAAAATTTAATGCAACTCTGTCTAAAGTAACTGCATTTAATTCATCTTTCCATTGGTTATCTTGTTTAGAAGCTACAGTCGCTAAACTGTCGGAAAAAGCAGTAGAATATTTAAGCGTAGTAAACGCTAATGGCAGATTATTGGTAGCCTTATAAAAGTTTTCTTTTACATGAAGATATTCCAGTTTAGAATCTGGAAGTAATTCCTTTTGTTTTTTTGCATCCTTTACAATAGAATCCAATTCTGGAAAAATAATTTTTGCATCCTTTATATCATTTAATGCTAAATTGGTTTGTACTAACTGTGCACCAGCACTTATAAGTCTTGGTATGTCTCTAGATCCTATTTTTTCTATATGTTTTGTTTTGTACAATGCAAAGTTTGCTACATACATCTCTTTTGCTTCCGCATATCTATGTTGGTCCATATAGATGTCTGCAATATTATCTCTAATGCTTCCATTTAGCGAATGCTCTGGAAATTGTTTTTGTGTAATAGCGTAGGCTTTATTAAAATAGATTAAAGCGGAATCTAGTTCTTTGGTATTCCAATAAAAAAACAAACCATAGTTATTAATTGCAGAAGGATTAGAAATAGTACGAAGTGCATTGGTAAATCGAATATTCTTTATATGCTGTTTAGAAGCACTATCTAATTGATTTAAGTTTGCATAATTCTCTGCCATTATACTATTTGCAAAACTAATCATTTTCTTATCCTTACGAACTTCCTCTGGAGTAAACTCCATTTTATGGGCTTCATAATATTCAAAAAAAGAAGTGTACGATGCTATAGATTGCGTAAATAAACCTATTTCATGAAACCAATTACCAGAATGTAAATATGCGTCCATAACAAATGCATGTTTATCTTTAATAAACGGCAAGCAGTCTAAACGTTGAAACTGTTGCGATAGATAGGTTTCCAATTGATGCACAGAAAAGGACGTTCGTCGGTAGGTTTTAAAATTATCTTCTGGAAAAGAGATGGCCATAGTGGCACTTAATTTCTCATATTTTTGGTACGCTGCATCACTGGTTAACGCTTCTTGAGAAAGCATTAGCAAGGGATAACCACAAAGTAATAGAATGATAAATAAACGACGTAGACTTTTCAAAGCGATTAATTTATTTTTTTAAAAGTTTTACTTAGTCAAATGTAAACAATATTAAATAGCTATAATGTAGCAGGTTAGAAATAAAAGGAAATGTATTTTAAGTGTAATTTGGAAATAAATTTAGTGCATTTCATGAGTTTTAAGGAAATGCGAAAAACCATAAAGAGGCAGTATTCCGTGCTTGTACCTTTATGTAGAATAAAGGAGGGTGACAATCAATATACTTCAAAAAAACTTGTAATTAGCATGTATATTTTAGAACTATTCTTGTTCCTTATCCTTTTCCACTAAACTCTCCAGCGCATAATACAATCTATTCTTAGCATTATCTTGTGACCCAAAAATAGAACGAAAAAGTTCTCCTTTTTCTGTGATAAGTAACCATTGTGGTGTGCCTTCCGATTCAAATTGATCATACACCTTATGTCCTTCATCTATATAAATAGGAAATGGATTTTCACCACTAGTAAACACACTTTTAATATTTTCTTTTGTGCCTTCTCTATTTACAAAATCGGCATGAATACCTGCAACTTGAATGGCTGGATATTTCTGTTGAAAGTCGTATGCCAAAGGAATAGCGCGACCGGTACACCCCAAACAATCGTTGTTATAGATGATTAATAACAACACTTTGTTTTTATAAACGGTCATCAAATCTACTGCGACACCATCCAAATTTTTTACTGCTATCGATACTATTGAATTACTCATTTATTCAAAGGTATGACGTTGTTCTTGGGTAGAAGATGCGTTTAGTAATTGGTTAAAGGTTTTAATGGCATCAAAATTTTGGGTAATCGCTTCAGAAACAGCAATACCTGAAATTTCAGTTTTTAATATCTCTGTAACATCTGCTGTAGTGATCCCTCCAAAACCAATAATTGGTATCGGCGTTTTTAAAACATCTGTAATTGCTGTATATCCTTTTATTCCTAAAACCGGACCTAAATTAGCGCTCGTTTTTGTTTCCCTAAACGGACCTAAAACAATATAGTCAATAGATGCATCTAATAATTTTTCACAATCGGCTAAAGTATTTGCAGCACCGCCAATACTTTGCCAAGGATATAAATGTTTTCTAACGACAGTAGGCGAGGCATCCGTTTTTTCTAAATAAACACCATCCGCTTTAATTTCTTTTGCCACTTTATAATAACCGCTAATTACCAATCTTGTTTGAAAAACTGCAGTAATTTTAATCGCTTCTTTAGCAACCTTTAAAAGCTTTTTTTCAGAAGCATTTGGCATACCAAGTTGCACTAATTCTACACCAGAAGTACATGCTTTTTGTATGTTTTCTAAAATTTCTTTTGGGGAATCTCCTGTTGCTATATAGTGTAATTTTGGAATAATCATATTTTCGTTTCTTGTATTCTTTTGTATTTTAAAATGGAATATGTTGCAAAAATACGACTATTATAAGAACCTGAGTATAGAATAACGAATGGAAATGGAAGCATTTGATTTTCGATATAAAAATGAAAAATAATAATTTATTAATACCTATAAATCTTTTAAGAAACAGACTACATTATGTAATTTTGTGGAAGAAATAACGACTACATGATACTGAATATTACCATTGATTTTATCCAATTATGAAAAAGAATCCAACAACCTATTCTATATTAGACCTTGCCTTAGTTTCTAAAGGGCATACATTAAAAGAAACCTATACCAATGTTTTGGAATTGGCTCAACATGCCGAAACCTATGGTTACACACGCTATTGGTTGGCAGAACATCACAATTCGTCAAATATTGCAAGTAGTGCAACTTCTATTTTAATTGGCTATGTTGCACAAGGAACAAGTACCATTCGTGTTGGTTCTGGAGGAGTTATGCTACCCAATCATTCGCCATTAATCATCGCAGAACAGTTTGGTACTTTAGGATCCATATACCCAAATCGCATAGATTTAGGGTTAGGAAGAGCGCCAGGAACAGACGGAGAAACAGCAAAAGCCATACGCTCTGATTTTATGCAAGCAGCGCATTCTTTTCCTAACGAATTAGAAAAAATACAAACCTACTTTTCGGCAGAAAATGCGACTTCTAAAGTCCGAGCTACCGTTGCTGAAGGCGTAGATGTTCCTATTTATATTTTAGGTTCGAGTACAGATAGTGCGCATTTAGCAGCTAAAAAAGGATTGCCTTATGCTTTTGCTAGTCATTTTGCTACCGCGCAATTATGGGATGCCTTGAAGATTTATCGCGATGAATTTCAGCCTTCCGAAGTATTACAAAAACCATACGTAATCGTTGGTGTCAATATTATCATTGCAGAAACAGACGAAGAAGCTCAAAATCTATCCACTTCCTTAATCAAAATGATTGTAGGGATATTTACTGGTAAACGCGACTATGTGCAACCGCCAACAGCAATGACAGACGATTTAAAACAGGTGATGCAAAATCCGCAAATACACCAAATGCTAAAATATTCTTTCATAGGAAGTAAAGCTACTGTAAAAGCACAAGTAAAAGAATTTATGGCGCAAACCGATGCCGACGAATTTATTGCGGTTACTAATATTTATGATATTAAAGATAGAATACGTTCTTATGAATTGTTTGCCGAAATCATGAAGGAGCTACAATAAAGAAAACCTGTTGAATTGGACATCCAATAGTATATGCGTTCATATTCATAGCATATACGCCAATGTTAATGCCTATTTATAATTAGTTTGTCCGTAGAAGGATAATTAATTAAAAATGAAGAAGACTATGACTATACGTTTTGAATATCACGAAGTACAAGCAAGCAAAAGATTAGAAGCATTTGCAACCGAAAAATTAGAAGGCTTATTTAACAAGTTTTCCATGATTATTAGAGCAGATGTTTTTTTTAAATTGGAAAACACAACATCAGACGAAACGGGGAAGATTTGCAGCATTCGTTTGAGTGTTCCTGGTCCTAGATTATTTGCGGAAGTCAATCAAGATGACTTTATGAATTCTATTTCAGAAACTATAAATAATTTGGACACGCAATTGACGAAGAAAAAAGGAAAAATGACAAACTTTTAATGCTATAGAAGTCCTTTAGTTAGCGACAACATTAAGAATAGCATAAAATAAGTCGAATTAAAAAAGAATAGAAAAAGAATAGACCATGATAAAACCACAAGAAAAAGCACCAGCATTAAAGATTTCATTAGTAAATGATACAACATGGAATTTACAGGAACAAAAACCAGAAAACTTTACGTTAATTGTTTTCTTTAGAGGAAAACATTGTCCGGTTTGTAAAATGCAATTAGAAGAATTACAATCTAAAATTAATGATTTCACAGAAAGAGGCGTTAATGTAATTGCTATTAGCACAAATACCGAAGATCTTGCAAAAGAAACGTACCAAGAATGGAACATTCCAAATATACCTTTAGGTTATGGTTTTGCTATTGACGAAGCTAGAAAATGGGGATTATTTATATCTAAAGGAATCAATGAAAAAGAACCAGAACATTTCAGCGAACCGGGATTATTTTTAATCCATAAAGATGGAACCGTATATTGGGAATCTATACAATCTATGCCATTTGGAAGACCACAATTTAAAGATGTTTTAAACGGAATTGATTATATATTAAAACAAGGATATCCTGCTAGAGGAGAGGCTTAATAGCAGTTACTATTTGTAGTTTTTCTAGAAATATTTTTTACGGAATAGCCTTCTAGAAATCAAATATATAAAGAGCAATTTTATACGATATGAATTATTACAAAGTGATAATTTCTTAGTATAAAATTGCTTTATTTTTATTCCTAATTATTAAAAATGTTGTTTCATTTTTTTGAAAACAGCAATGGGTGTTTCGCTATTCCAAATACCACCTAAAACACCAACGCCTTTAAAACCTAATTTTTTAAAAGCATCTAAATTATCTGCGGTAACGCCACCCATACCTATAATGGTTTTGTCAATGGCATTCACATCAAAACCACGACCAGCATAATCTGTTTTGGAAATGGAAGCAAACACTGGACTTAGTAAATGGTAATCAAATTCAAAATAGCAATCTTCCAAGTCTTGCGGTTCATGAAACGAAGAGCTTATGGTTTTTCCAAACATATTCAGCCCTTTAAAATACTGACCAGGATTATCAATATGCGCTATCCTTTCCTGTTCTTGAAAATGAATTCCTTTTAAGTTATAGTCGTTAATTAATGCATGGTGATAATGCACCACAATTCTGTTGTGATATTTCGCATCTATTAAATTTAAATAGTCAGAATGTTCCTTGTAATCTTTATCTGGTTTTCTAAAATGATAACAGGCTAAACCTTCTTCAAATAACTGATTCAGAATTTCAATTTCATTAGGTACATCTTTTTCTGGTGCAATTACAACAATCATAGTTTAGCTCTTTTTTTCAATAACTTATTTCACAAAGATACTTTCCTTTAACCATACTTTAAGGTTTTATATTTTTAAAATTTTGCCAAACGTATTATAATATTACAAATCCATATTCCATAAAAAAAGGATAATATTTTAAGAAGCCGAATGCTCTATTCTGTTATAAATAGCAATGCTTTAACGCGATTAAACAACTCAAAATCAGCGCTTTTTAACACGATGTTAAAGTTGGTTAAAAACGTTAAATTCATGATAAAAAGGAAAATAGAAGCAGTTATTTTTTTTTCATTTGTTAGGAACAATAAAAACTTTCAATCATGAAAAAACTATTACTAATTACTATGATTTCCGTCATCGGATTTACAAAAGCACTTGCACAAGACATTGAATTTGGCGCTAAACTTGTCATTAATTATGCGAACCTATACGGAGATTATGATGGGGACGATAGCGGCGTAACCAGCCTAATTAATTTTGGAGTTATGTCTGAAATACACATCAATGAAAAATTCTCCTTTCAACCAGAAATCATGTATTCTATGCAAGGATTTAGTACTGGAAATGGCAATGATGACCTGGTAAATTTAAATTATTTGAATGTACCCTTAATGGGGAAATACTACATCACCAAAGGTTTTAGTGTAGAGGCTGGTCCGCAAATAGGATTTTTACTTTCAGCGAAAAACGATGGCGAAGATGTGAAAAGCAGTTTTAAAGGTTTAGATTTTGGAGTGAACTTCGGATTGGGTTACAAACTAGAAAACGGTTTAAACTTTGGCGCTCGTTATAACTTAGGAGTATCTAATATCAATGATGTGGATGGTTCTTCAGATACGTTCAGAAATGGTGTAGCACAAGTATCTATTGGCTATTTCTTCTTATAAAACAAAATAGCCTTACTGTTTTTAGAGCATACAAAATTGGTTCGCATGGCAACATGTAGAACCATTTTTTTTAATGCATATATGCCTATATCTAAATAAAAAAGGGATTCTTAGATTCTAATTATTTACCTTTATATCTATGATGGAGGTACCCAATTTTAAAAAACATATTATAGAAAAATGCGGATTATCGGAAACCGAATTCACGCAGATAGCACCTTTTATTAAAACAAAGAAAGTTTCTAAAAACGATTTCCTTTTACAACAAGGTGAAATCTGTTCGCATTCCTTTTTTGTAGAACAAGGCGTGTTGCGTTTTTATGCTTTAAATGAAGAAGGCAAAGAAAGCATTCTACAATTCGCATCCGAAAATTGGATTGTTAGCGATCGCGGAAGCGTCTTCTTTCAAGAACCTTCTACATACTATATCGATGCGATTGAAGATACGCTAACCATAATGCTAGACGAAGATTTTGTGAATCGTGTAGTTCAAATAAATCCGGATTTTAGAAAACAAAACGAAAATTTACTACAAAACCACATTCGACATTTGTACAAACGCATCAGTTTGTTATTGGGAGCTTCCGCAAGAATACGCTATTTAGAATTTGTCGCCATGTATCCAGATATGCTACTTCGTGTGCCACAATGGATGATTGCTTCCTATTTAGGCATTACTCCAGAAAGCCTAAGTCGCGTTCGTAAAGCTTTAGCAGCAGAAAACTTTCCACGTAAGTGATATAAAAACAGTTATAATTTCTAAAAATGCACTTCTTATCATAGGTCAATGCACAACTTTTAGACTTGCTGTAATTTTACAGTAATTAAAAGAAAGGAAATATATCATGAGAGATTTAGATAATGCATTAGAACTCCAAGTAGCAAATAACTTCAATTAATTAGTAAAGCAGGTCACGGCGATTTCAAACGCAACGACAAGCTTTGAATATGTATAATTAAAAGATTACCGCTTTCGCGGAAAAATATTATGAAAACAAAAACAATAGAAAAAGTAACCCGACCGGGAACACCACATTATGTTGGTGACGGATTTAGAGTACACAATTTTATTCCGGGAACATCGACCATGCAACGTATGGATCCATTTATTATGTTGGATTATAATTCCAAATTCAACTTCCCAGCAACCGACAAACCAAAAGGTGTTGGCGTACATCCGCATCGCGGTTTTGAAACCGTAACCATTGCTTATAAAGGTCGCGTGCAACATGATGATAGTTCTGGTGGTGGCGGTATTATTGGGGAAGGTGATGTACAATGGATGACTGCAGCTTCTGGTGTTTTGCATAAAGAATTTCATGAAACCGAATGGAGCAAAACAGGTGGCGAATTCCAGATGGTACAATTGTGGGTAAATCTTCCTGCAAAAGATAAAATGAGCACACCAAAATACCAAGCGATTGCTAATGCAGAAATCGTGAAAGTGTCCTTACCAGAAAATGCTGGCGAAGTCGAAGTTATTGCTGGAGAGTTTCAAGGAAATAAAGGTGCGGCATCTACATTTTCACCGATTAATATGTTTAATGTGAAATTGAAAAAAGGAGGGAAGACGCAGTTATCTTTTCCTGAAAACTATACCACAGCCATTTTAATGGTAGAAGGTGCAGCAAAAGTGAATGATGCTATCGAGGCACCAGAAGATCATTTTGTAATGTTTAAAAATGACGGCGAAACCTTTACGGTAGAAGCTTTAGAAGATGCTGTAATACTAGTGTTAAGTGGCGAACCTATTAACGAACCCATTGCTGCCCACGGACCATTTGTAATGAATACAAAAAAGGAATTGCAAGAAGCATTTCAGGATTTTAATACTGGTAAATTTGGGTATTTAGAAGATTAAAAAATCTTTAAAACAGTTCTTTTTTAGAGCTGTTTTTTTTATATATTTAAAAGATGAGAGAAGACTTTACAAATATTCCGCTTTATAAAAACGAAGAAAAGAAACGTTTTGAAATAGAAATCGATGGTAGCATTGCTTTTGTTACCTATAAAGAAATAGACAACCAAGTAGCATTGGTACATACCGAAGTAGAACCCGCATTAAGTGGTCGTGGTATTGCAGGAGCACTGGTAGAAAAAACCTTACAGTATATAGAAGACCACCATAAAACAGTCTTGCCATTTTGTTCGTATGTATTGGCATACATTCAAAAGCACCCAGAAAAAAAGCGTATGGTAGACCCTAGTTTTAAGGACTACCATACGCTTTAAATCTTTGTTCTACATCACATATATGATGGAAGAAAAATGGATTTCTATTCGCTATTAAGCACTAAAAATATTATTCCTTTTTAGCAGCGCCACCTTTAAATTTATAGGTAACACCAATATTAATTCCGAAAGAAGAATACGGTACTTTTTGCGCTAGTTTTTTAGACGAATCGGTATTGTCATGATCCAGACTATCTACATAAGTAGTTTCCTTATTATAACCAGCAGGTAAATTATCTAAAGAATAAAAACCAGAAACTGCAACCGTACCATCAGGTAAAACAATATCGGTATTAAATTCTGAAAGTTCCGAGTCTTTTCGTTTTAAGCTAATCCCGTAATATTCTGCTTCCGCAAAAATACTAAAGTGATCACTTAAGTCGTATTTATAACCAAGAGCAGCAATAAAACCTAAAGGAAACTGTCCGTGAAAATCTTCTTTGTAATTCGTTTCCGAGTACGATCCTAACGGTACACCAAAGGCATCGGCTTCATCTTGAGTAAATACCGTTTTATCGTATACAACAGCTTCTGTTTTACCACCTATTTTTATTAAAGCACCAAAACGACCGTAAATATTATTGGTAAATCTGTAGACTATAGAAGCAGATCCTCCAAAAGCACGTGCTCTAGCAACGGCATCTACCTCTCTATTTGGTAAATCCACTTCAGAGATAGTTTGATCGGTACCAAGTAAATACCCTAATCCTATTTCTGCTCCAAAAGAAGGACCAAAGAAATACGTTCCCCTTAATTGAAAATTGGCGCCTTCACCAAAACTACCATAACTGTTTTCTGTTTCCGAAATATTAACGGTTTCTCCTAATTTCATTCCAGCACTTCCTAAGGCATATCCAGAACTCACCGAAACCTGAAATTGCGCAAAAGATATTGTGCTTATAAACAATGCTGTCCATACTATCACTAAATGTTTCATAACTTTTTATTTGGTAGTATAAATGTATAAAAAAGTAGGAGAATGGGAAATGATTTAAAGTTAATTTTAAGGGAAAATATGTTGGGGTTTTTTTGGGGTGGGATTTTGTGCTTTTACATAATACTTAGCGAACAATAAGAACGTAGATAGCACCTATTTCATACTATGTAAATGCAATGCTCCTTTTGTCTATTTGTAGCTTTAAAGTTTCAACCGAATCCCAGTTCGTAAATACAGCGTATTCGAATTGTCTAGATCGATAATATCGTCTCTGTTTTTATCTCTTAAATGCACCGAATTACTCAAAATGTAGGAAGTCCGTGCATAAAATTGCAAATGTTTTGTAAAATGAAACTCGTATTGCAATCCGCTTAATATTAAAGACATATTTACACTTTCGGCCACCACAGCATCATTTACAAGCACACCACGTTGTAGGTTGGCTGTAAATCCGTCTAAATCTGCATAGGCTTTTAGTCGGTGTTTTGCAGAAATATGATATTGCAAATTCGTTTTAGGAATCCCAACATTATACGACCATTTGGGATGAAACTTTCTATAATAACTAATAAAAGGTAGTGGATATGGAAAACCACGATTCCCGGAATACGACGCGCCTATAATAAGTCGCCACGGTTTCTTAACGTCTTCGCTTTCTTTTTTATTCTTTATAAATACTACCACTCCGGAAAGTATGACATCTTCCAAAGACAAACTCGTTCCTGATAAATTGGTACTAAATCCAGGAGATAATCGTGCGCCTAAACGCCAATCGTTCTTTAAAGGTTTGGTGTATCCCATATTAATATCCAACGACTGAAAATCGCTAAGTTGCTCTTTATCGTATGGAAAATCCTCGCCATCCATTCGCAAATTAAAATTGCTATAATCTAATCCTAAAAACAAATACTCTTTTTCGTTTTTCAGTTTAATAGGCACGTTGAATAGGGCTCTAACTCTGGTATATTCTACATTCGAATTTCCTGCAGGAAGTATGGTGTAGTCTATCTTGGCTAAATCGCCCAATTGCGAAAAACTATAATTTGTAATACTTATAACAATGAGAAAACATAAATATTTTATGCTTTTCATATTTTTTCTAGTCGATTTATGATTATACTTTTTGAACGGAATGATAAATGGATTTTATTTAATCTTGGTGGTTATTAAATGGCATTAGTCGAGAAAGGCTAAAATTCCTTTCGGTAAAGGTATAACAATAAAGACACTTATAAATTTAGGGAAACTGCAAATTTTGTAATCCAATCCAAAAATCCCATCGATAAAACAAGGCTTTTGGTATAGACAATTCCCGCAAACATCTATTACTGTTTTATAATAGTAGGTATAATTTCATCTTTGAAGTGTTAAATCTAAACACTCAAAAAAATGAAATTATATCTAATCCTTGCAAGTCTATTCTTCGTGCAGTTCACTTTTGCCCAAGATACTACTGCAGCAACAACACCAAAAGTATGGTCGTTACAAGATTGCATCAGCTATGCCATAGAAAATAACATCACGATTAAAGATGCCGTCTTAAATAAAAGTATTGCCGAAATAGATTATAGCAAAGCGAAATCGTCTAGACTGCCTAATTTATTTGGTAGTGCTTCTCAAAATTTTTCTAGCGGAAATACCATCGATCCTATTACTAGCAATTATGTAACCGATCAAATAAACAGTACCAATGTTGGTATAAATAGTTCGGTGACTTTATTTCAAGGGAACCAATTGAACAATCAGATTAAACAAAACAAACTGTTCTTAGAGCAAAGTGTTTTTCAAGAAGAAGTAGAAAAAAATAACATTGTTTTAAATATCTTAGAAGTGTATTTACAAACGCTTTATAGTAAAGAAAGTATCGCTATTGCGGAAAACAATGTAACAGCTTCCGAAAAAGAAGTAGAAAGAGCAAAAGCACGTTTAGATGCGGGAACGATTGCTTTAAGTGATTATACCGAAGCGCAAAGCCAAGCTGCGACGAACAAATACAATGTGATTGCTGCTAAAAACGATTACCAACAATATATCATTCAGCTAAAACAATTATTAGAATTATCTCCTTTAGAAGATTTAGAGATTCAAACCATTGATGAAAACATGGATTTAGTAAATCTAGAATTGGATAAAATGAAAGTTTATACCAATGCGCTTGGTTTTCTTCCAGAAATACAATCTAGTATTTTAAATATTGAAGCCAACAAGAAAGAATTAGATATTGCTAAAGGTGCTTATTTACCAACCTTATCCTTATCTGGTAGTATTGGTTCTGGTTACACTAGTGTTAATGATAATACATTCTCCGATCAGTTTGACATTAATTTCAATCAGAAAATTGGGCTATCTTTAAGTGTTCCAATATTCAATAGAAACCAAACCAAAGCAGCGGTTAAAACGGCGAACATCAATATTGAAAAAGCCGAAATTCAAAAGCAAAGCACAGAAAAAGAAATCTATAAAAAAGTAGAAACGGCGTATCAAAATGCAGTATCAGCTCAAGAGCAAGTAATTGCTTCGGAAGCTTCCAAAATAGCAGCAGAGCAATCGTATAAACTAGCACAAAAGAAATATGAGTTAGGTGCTTTAAGTACTACTGATTTAGTGATTAGTCAAAATACATTTACCAATGCACAGCAAAACTATTTACAATCGAAATACTTAAACATTTTATACCACCAATTATTACAATTTTATCAAGGAAACGACATTAAACTTTAATCAATTTAATCATGAAAAATAAAAAGAAAATCATAATAGGAAGCATCGTATTAGTCGTACTTGCTATTGTAGCATACAGTTTTTTAAAAGGCGAAGGAGCTGTAATCATAGAAGCAAAAACGGTTGTTGCTAAAAAAGCAAATGTAACGACCATGGTCACCGCAACAGGAACTATGGAACCAATAACACAAGTAGAAGTGGGTACTCAGGTTTCTGGTGTTGTAGAGAAAATATATGTAGATTATAACAGTGTGGTGACGGAAGGTCAATTAATTGCAGAATTGGATAAAACGAATTTAAATGCTGCTAAAACCCAAGCACAGGCCGTTTATGATAATGCATTAAGTCAAAAAAACTACATGAAAACGATTTACGACAGACAAAAGACGTTGTATGACAATCAAGTCATTAGTAAATCTGATTTTGATGATGCTCAATTTAATTATCAAACCGCAGTGGGCACCGTAACGCAACGTTACTCAGACCTACAGCAAGCTAGAACCAATTTAGAGTATGCCAATATATACTCGCCTATCAACGGAGTGGTATTGTCTAGAGCCATAGACGAAGGGCAAACCGTAGCAGCAAGTTTAAGTACACCAACGTTATTTACAATTGCTCAAGATTTAAAAGAAATGCAAGTAGAGGCCGATGTAGATGAAGCTGATATAGGACAAGTTAAAGAGGGGCAACGTGTAGAGTTTACCGTAGATGCTTATATAGGTGAAACCTTTCAGGGAGAAGTAACACAAGTACGTTTAGACCCAACAGTGACTTCAAGTGTAGTAACGTATATTGTTGTTATTAAGGCGGATAACCCAGACTTAAAACTTAAACCAGGATTAACAGCAACCATTTCAATTTTTACTTTAGAATTAAATGATGTGTTAACGGCTGAAGCCAAAGCCATCAACTTTAAACCAGAAAGAGAAATCCTAAGCGCGTATAACCAACAACACCAGTTAGCGGAGAATACGAGTGAGCGCTCTAGAGAAGCAACCGCCCTATGGGTATTGGGATCTGATGGATCAATAACTCCAAAAATCGTGACACTTGGTGCGAGTGACGGAGTCAATGTAGAGATATTAAGCGGTGTTTCGGCAGGAGAAAAATTAGTGTACAGTTTGGAAGGTGTTAGTAAATCTGAAGTAAAAACAGCAGAAAAAAGCGAAAGTCCATTTATGCCAACAACAACAAGAGGTGGAGGAAAAAGATAATACGATGAGCAAAGAAATCATAAAAATAGAAAACCTTAAACGTGAGTTTACCATGGGCTCCGAAACGGTTCATGCGTTAAGAGGTATTTCCTTTGACATAAAGGAAGGCGAATTTGTTACCATCATGGGATCGAGTGGATCTGGTAAAAGTACCATGTTAAATATCTTAGGGTGTTTAGATCAACCTACTTCGGGACTTTATGAAATTGACGGCATAAATATAAAAAACCTAAGTAGAAATGAATTGGCAACCATCAGAAACGAAAAAATAGGCTTTATTTTTCAATCGTACAATTTATTAGCTAGAACATCGGCTATTGAAAATGTAGAATTACCACTGTTATACAATAGTAAAGTTTCTACAGAAGAACGTAGAGAGCGTGCTATTGAAGCTTTAAAAAAAGTTGGACTCGGAGAACGTTTACATCATACACCAGCACAACTTTCTGGTGGACAGCAACAACGTGTTGCCATTGCTAGATCTTTGGTGAACAATCCTGTTATGATTTTAGCAGATGAAGCTACAGGAAACTTAGACACACGAACTGCCTACGAAATTATGTCCATTTTTCAAGAGTTAAACAAACAAGGTATTACTATCGCTTTTGTAACACACGAACCAGATATTGCATCTTTTAGCAAAAGAACCATCGTATTAAAAGACGGAGAGATAATGCAGGATTACCAAAACCACCAGATACTTTCAGCTGTAGAAGAATTAGCAAAATTACCTAAAAAAGACTAAGTGTTATGAGACTATTAAATTTATTCAAAATAGCTTTTAAAGCCATCGTTCTTAATACAACTAGAACATTACTAACCATGTTAGGAATCATTATTGGTGTAGCATCGGTAATTGCAATGTTAGCAATAGGTGAAGGCTCTAAAGAAAGTATTCGCGAAAATATTTCGGCTATGGGTTCTAATATTATTACGATAAGGCCAGCGACTACTACAAGTAGTGGAGTTCGGCCAAGTGCAGCTGAGATGCAAACACTTACCCTTAAAGATTATGAAGCCGTTAAAGATCAAGCCACCTTTTTAAGTTATGCAACACCATTGGTAAATGGTGGCGGACAAGTTATAAACGGTTCCAATAACTGGCCAAGTACTATTTATGGCGTAAATCCAGATTATCTCAAAATTAAAGTAGTCGATTTACAAAGCGGCAGTATGTTTACAGATGCCGAAGTAAAAACGGCTTCTAAAGTGGCACTTATTGGGCAAACGGTCGTGGACAATGTGTTTCCTGATGGGCAAGATCCTATTGGACAGATGATTCGTTTTAATAATATTCCATTTAAAGTGATTGGTGTATTAGAAGTAAAAGGAGAAAACACCTTTGGTCAAGACCAAGATGATGTGGTTATTGCACCATATACAACCGTACAAAAACGTATTTTGGCTATTGATTATATCAATCAAATTATGGCTTCGGCAGTAAGTGAAGACGATGCGCCAAATGCTGTTACTGAAGTCTCAGAAATTATGAGAATTCAACATAAAATATCTAATGGAAATAATGACGATTTTAGTGTACAGTCTATGGAAGAATTAATTTCGACGTTTAGTTCTACAAGCGAGATGCTAACTATTCTTTTAGTAGCAGTTGCAGGTATATCGCTATTAATTGGAGGTATTGGTATTATGAATATTATGTATGTTTCTGTAAAAGAAAGAACTAAAGAAATTGGTTTGCGCATGGCAGTAGGCGCAAAAGGAGCAGATATTTTAATGCAATTTTTAATTGAAGCTATTTTAATAAGTATAACTGGTGGACTTCTAGGTGTTTTGTTAGGACTTGGATCCACAGTATTTATAGAAAAATTCTTAAATTGGCCTACTAGCGTGGCTTTATATTCTATAGTAATTTCATTTGCTGTTTGTGCGGTAACAGGTATCTTTTTTGGATGGTATCCTGCAAGAAAAGCATCGGCTTTAGACCCAATAACCGCTTTACGTTACGAATAATAAATTATGTATAAAAAGAAAACCATAACCGTAGTATCACATTTGCTTGTATGGCTTACACTATTGTGTGTGCCATACTTGCTATCCTACGGCGAAGAACAAGAAATTAATAGGGTTATAGCACATTTCTGGGTCCCATTATTCTTTTCGTCCATCATATTTTATATCAACTTTTTTGTGTTTGTAGACCGCTTGTTATTTTCCAAAAAATCACTGCAGTTTATTATTCTAAATGCAGTAATGATTATCTTCTTCTTATTTTTAAAAGAATATATTGAAGACACCTTCTTTCAGGAAATTTCTAAGCAACGTTTGGCAAATACAAATAGAGTAAAGCCTCCATTTAAAATGGCTATTTATATACAATTGCTAACTTACTTAGCGCCTTTATTCTTTTCGGTGGCATTAAAGTCTACAATGCGATGGGCAAAAACAGAAACAGAACGTAAAGAGGCTGCGAATTTTAAATTGGAATCGGAGTTACAGCATTTGCACTATCAGTTGCAACCGCATTTCTTTTTTAATTCTTTAAATAATATTTATTCTTTAGTCGATATTTCGCCAGATCAAGCCAAATCTTCTATACATAGTTTGAGTAAGTTGATGCGCTATATGTTATATGAAACTAATGTAGAATCCATTCCTCTTACTAAAGAAATTGATTTTCTTAAAAAGTATATCGATTTAATGAAGTTACGAGTATCGGACAAAACATCTGTTAGTTATAGTTTTCCTATTAAAGATACCGGCATCCAAATTGCACCTTTATTGTTTATTTCATTAATCGAAAATGCTTTTAAACACGGTGTTTCTGCCACCAAACTAAGTAGTATTGATATTAACATGACTTGTGATGATAAAACCGTTTTATTTTCTGTGGAAAACAATAATTTCCCGAAGATAACAGACGATAAAAGTGGCTCTGGTATTGGACTTCAAAATTTAGAAAAGCGTTTGGAGTTATTGTATGCAGATAAATTCAGTTTTAAAACTATCGTAAAAAACGATCGATTTTTAGTAACATTAAAAATAGAAACTAGTTAAACGTATGAGCACTATAAAAATCACCTGTATTATTGTAGACGATGAGCCTATGGCTCTTAATTTGGTAGAAAGTTATGTGGAGAAAACACCTTTTTTAGAACTAAAACAAAAATGCAGTAGCGCTATTGAGGCTTTGGAATTTATTAAAAAAGAACCTGTAGACTTACTGTTTTTAGACATACAAATGCCAGATTTAACAGGCTTAGAATTTTCTAAAATGCTACCGAAAGAAACACGTGTTATTTTTACAACGGCTTTTGATCAATATGCTTTGGAAGGCTTTAAAGTAGAAGCTTTAGACTATTTGTTGAAACCTTTTGATTATGCCGAGTTTCTAGCAGCAGCCAATAAAGCTAATAGTTGGTTCTCCTTGGTAAAAGGAAAGCAACAAAACATGGTTTCTGAAGAAAAGGAATTTCTTTTTGTAAAATCAGAATACAAACAACTACGTATTAAACTAGCAGACGTATTGTATTTTGAAGGATTAAAAGATTATATCAAGATATGGTTAAAGGATAATCCGAAACCTATTTTAACGCTAATGAGCTTAAAAGCATTAGAAGAAGAATTACCAGAAACGCAATTTATGCGTGTACATCGTTCGTTTATTGTATCGCTAAAAAACATAGATGTTATAGAGCGTAGTCAAATTATTATCAATGACCAACGTATCACTGTTTCGGAGCAATACAAATCCAAATTTTTAGAATTCATTAATAATAACTCCCTTTAAAACAATTCGTCTATAAAATCAACCCTTTAATAGAATAATTAAAACATAACTCTAATCAAGAGTGTATTAATTAAAGGTAAAGGTATTTTTGCCGAAAATTAAATATAAAATTAATTACCAATATAAATACAAATACAAATTATGAAAAAAGTAGTACTTACATTAGCAATTGCAATAGGTTTATTTAGCTGTGATAGCGTGAAAAACGTTAACACATCATCGGTATCTCAAGCAGCAACATTATTAGGATCATTAAGTTCAAACTCCACAGTGCAACAAATCACTAGTCTTTTTAGCTTATTAGACACTAATAATGATGAAGCTATTAGTTCTACCGAAGCTATTGGTTCTGTTGCAGATAATTTTAATGTTTTGGATACAGATAGTAGTTCAAGTTTAAACCTTTCAGAATTAACTGGTTTATTAGGATTATTAAAATAATTTTAATATTTCAATAGTTTAAAAGCAAGGTATACTTTCGTAGTATACCTTTTTTTGTTTCCATAAATAAAATCTACATAGATAAAAAAATCCTGTTTGTAGATAGAATATAGGCAACTGTCTATTTGCTTTTTTATAGTTCTTTTATGTGTATATCTTTAAACTATTCCTATTAAAAATAGTCTTAATAGGTAATAAATAAAGTTTAACCTTTAAAAAATTGAATTATGAAAACATTTATAAAAACACTGGTTTTACCAACCTTATTTATGGTTGCGGTTAGCACGCAGGTTTCTGCACAAACACGTCGTAATACTACAACGACCACTGTAAAAAGTAAAGTAAACACCAAAAGAATAGCTAGTACGAAAGTGACTTATAAAACCCCTAAAAAGAAAGTGGTTTCTGTAAGAAATGTACCAAACAAAACTATAATTAACCACAAAGGTCAAAACTATTATTATGCAAATAACCAATATTACACACAGTCTAGAGGTCGTTATATTGTTATAGCACCAAAGGTTGGTTTTAGAATAAAAGTATTACCTACAAATTATAGACGTGTGCATTTTAATAACCACAACTATTTTAATGTGAATGGTATCTTTTACATCCAAATAAATAATGAATATGAAGTAGTAGATCCAGAAGTAGGCACTGTAGTATATGAGCTTCCAGAGGATTATGAAAAAGTAGTAATAGACGGTCAGAATTATTATGAATACGCTAATATTCTATACGAAAAAGTACAAGTGGATGGTACTAGAGCGTATGAAGTAGTTGGTATTATAGATATGCAATAATATAATTAAAACAAAAGCCTATTAAAACAACTGTTTTTAATAGGCTTTTTTTGGTTTCAAAATGAAGAATGGAAAGCTGTTATTCTTTCGACTCTCCAGATTGATTCATCTTCATTTCATGATCATATTTACAACAACCTGGTAAGTTTTCATAAGCTGCTTCACTTCCTAGAACTTTATCGGTATCATAACCAGAAGCTGCAACCGCATTATGAATAGCCATGGCATCGGTTTTCGTATCATCAAAAGAAACCTCTATTTTCTTTTTATCTACATCCCAATTTACTTTAGATACTCCAGCTACAGCATTCGCTGCTTTTTCTATGGTACTTTTACACATACCACAGTTGCCGCGTACGCCAAAAGAAATATCGGCCATAGCCATTTCGTTAGATATTTCAGTAGTTGTTGTTTCTGTTTCTTGTTTGGTTTCGTTTTTACAACTTGTCAAACTCACTGTAGCTAATACTGCTAGACTTAAAATTATTTTTTTCATGGTTTAAAATTTTATGTATTCGTTATTTATTTAATTACTTGTAAAGCCCATACTATTAATAAAAATCCTACGCCTGTTAAAGCTGGAGCTGGAATTTTCATTATCACACCAATAGCAAGCATCGCTATTGCTGTTAAAGCAAGTAGAACGCTTATAATATTTAATTTCTTTATTCTAGTCATCCTATATTCGTTTTTTAATGTTATTATTTATTTGATTTCTTCAATGACACTTCCACAAGTTATCATGGCATCTCCATAATAAGGATTTCGAATATCCTTGTCATTACTCAGCCACATGGCACCATTGTTATTATTTGCCATTGGGCATTTCTGAACATATAATGTGGTATCTAAAGTCCCCATATTCATAGTTAATGCTACTATATTTTCATTGAGTATTACAAAATGTGCACGTTGCTTTTCTATTTCGTTATTTTCGGAAATCGCTTTTAGCATAGATCGTGTTTTATTAAAATGTACTAATTCCACTTTTCCTAAATTCGCGGAATCGAAATTTTGTGTTTTCTGATACATAGTACTAGCGATATCGGAAACAGTTTTCCCATCGCTTACAATAAAGGCATCTTTCATCTTTAGGTACATAGGAAGTATTTCTTTAAACTCTTTTTGAAAATGGGCAGGGAACGTCATTTTCATAACTTCCATAGCTGGTTTGGATGCTGATGTATTGGATGTATTCATCATCGATTTCTTACCTTGTAATTGTGCCGCTGCGTCTACGGTAAAAGTCCCGTTGGTTACAATTTCATCTTCCTTTTGCAAACCTTCTAAAACGGGATAATTACTTCCTATTTGGTTTCCGATTGTAATTTCTCGCATTTCAAAAACGGGTGCTGTAGGATTGGTTTTTACATATACTACCGAACGTTTTCCTGTCCATAAAACAGCAGAAGCAGGAATGGTTAATACTTCTTCTTCGTTGGTAGCATTGGCAATTGCTTTTAATTTACCTTCCACAAACATTCCAGGTTTAAACACACCTTCTTTATTATTCAGTACCACTCTTAATTTTACGGTTCTTGTTTTGGTATCTAAAATAGGATCTATAAAATCCACTTTCCCATTAAATGTTTTATCCGGATAGGCATTCGTTGTTACCACAACAGCTTGTCCTTTTTTAACTTGGCTGATTTGATTTTCATACACATCAAAATTTGCCCAAACGGTATTTAAATTTGACACTTTAAAAATAGGTTTCCCATCCATAATATGCGAACCTTCGTTGATTGCGATTTCGGTAACCACACCAGAAACATGCGAGTAAATAGTAAAACTTGTTTTTACTTGTCCGCTTTGTTCTACTTCTTCCAATTGCGGACCGTGAATCATCCAATTCTTAAATTTGTTCTTCACCGCATTATATAATTGTGGCTGGGTTGCTTTTAATTTATATGCTGTAATTAATTCCTGCTGTGCAGCAACAAGATCTGGTGAATATATTTTAGCAATTGCTTGTCCTTTTCTCACTTGTTCTCCTAAGGAATTCACATACAGTTTTTCTATTCTTCCGTCAAAATGAGCAGGCATGGTTGCTGTTTCATTTTCATTCTCCGTAATTTTCCCAGATAAAACAAAACCGGAATCTGCATCGTAACTACTTGTACCAACCATAGAAGTTTGAATGTTGGCCAATGCCATTGCATTTTCAGAAAGCTTAAATTGATCTGCTAGTAAGCCGTCCGAATTACTTTTTACCGGAATTAAATCCATGCCACAAATAGGACAATCTCCTGGTTCGGATTGCATGATTTGTGGATGCATGGAGCAAGTCCACATAGTACTATTCTCTACTATTTCATTATGTTTATGTTCTACCTCTTTATTGGAAGAATCTCCAAAAAGGAATGCTCCCAAAAGTAAACCGACAGCTAATACTGCAATATAAAGGATATATTTTTTCATTATTTTATATTTTAATTCTTCGTAATCGTAATGCATTTGCAATCACCGAAACTGAGCTAAAACTCATCGCTAATGCCGCAATCATTGGAGATAGTAAAATTCCAAAAACCGGAAATAAAACACCTGCCGCAATTGGTATTCCGACCGTGTTATAGATCAATGCGAAAAACAGATTTTGCTTAATGTTTTTCATTACTGCCACACTTAAATGTTGTGCTTTCACAATGCCGTGTAAATCGCCTTTTACTAAAGTAATCATGGCACTTTCAATAGCGACATCGGTTCCTGTTCCCATTGCAATACCAACATCACTTTTAGCCAATGCTGGTGCATCATTAATTCCGTCACCAGCCACAGCGACCACTTTTCCTTCCTTTTGTAATTTCTCTACTTCTTGCAGTTTATTTTCCGGTAACATACTTGCTTTAAAATCGGCAAGATGCAACTCCGAAGCCACAGCTTGTGCAGTATCGTAATTATCTCCGGTAAGCATAACAACAGCAATACCTTTATCCTGAAGTGCTTTAATCGCTTTTGCGCTAGTTGCTTTTATTTTGTCTCCAATAACCACGTAACCAACTACTGTTTTGTCTACGGATACATAGGAAACGGTCTTTCCTTGTTTCTGGTATGTTTTGGCTTCTTCCGCCATTTCGGGAGTAATCTCTGCATGGGCATAATCCATCATTTTAGGATTTCCTAAGGCTACTTTTTTATTGTTTATGGTAGCTTCGACACCTTTTCCGGTAACGGCACTAAATCCTTCCGATTTTAGAATTTCTATATTTTGTGCTTTTCCGTATTTTACTGTTGCTTCGGCTAAAGGATGTTCACTATTTATATTTAAAGAAACAATGTATTGTAGCACTTCTTTATCCGTTAAAACGGCATGAAATGCGGCCGCTTTTTCTACGGTTGGTTTCCCTTCGGTAATGGTTCCTGTTTTATCGATAATTAAAGTATCTACTTTTGCCATTCGTTCTAATGCTTCTGCATTTTTCACCAATACACCATTTTGCGCACCTTTACCAACACCAACCATTATAGACATTGGTGTCGCTAAACCTAGCGCACACGGACAAGCAATAATTAAAACTGCGATGGCATTTACAAAGGCATATACGTAAACCGGTTCTGGTCCCCAAATGGCCCAAATTGCAAAAGTGATTAATGAAATGATAACTACAACAGGCACAAAATAACCCGAAACTTTATCCGCTAAATTCTGAATTGGCGCGCGACTTCTACTCGCATCATTCACCATTTGAATAATTTGAGAGAGTAGTGTATCACTACCAATTTTTTCTGCTTTCATTAAAAAAGATTGGTTTCCATTAATGGTACCACCACTAACTTTATCGCCTTTAGATCGATCTACAGGAAGCGGTTCTCCAGAAATCATAGATTCGTCAATAGTCGTATTTCCTTCAGTTATAATACCATCTACGGGGATTTTATCGCCAGGTTTTACTTTTAGAATATCATGTAAAGCAATCTTATCGATTGGCACTTCCACATCTTCACCATCCATTATTTTGGTTGCTTTATTGGGAGCTAATTTTAGTAATTCTTTTACTGCAGAATTCGTTTTACTATGCGCACGCGCTTCTAAAAGTTGTCCTAAAAGTACCAATGTAAGAATCACGGTTGCAGCTTCAAAATAAACATGAACTGCTCCGGATGCTGTTTTAAATTGACTTGGAAAAAGGTCTGGAAAAAACATTCCGAATACCGAAAATAGCCAAGATACGCCAGCACCAATTCCGATAAGGGTAAACATATTTAGATTCCATGTTTTGATACTTCGATATGCACGTTCAAAAAACATCCATGTTGCATAAAACACCACAGGAATGGAAAGTGCGAACTGTACCCAATTCCATTGTTTCTGTTCTAAAATAGTGTACAACGGATTATTAGGAATCATCTCACTCATCGCAATTAAAAATATGGGTAAGGTGAATACCACTGCAATCCAAAACTTTTTTAATAGCTTTTTATAGGTTTTCTCTTCTGCGGAAATATCTGGTTTCATGGGCACTAAATCCATACCACAAATAGGGCAGGAGCCTGGTTCATCTTTTATAACTTCGGGATGCATTGGGCAGGTCCATTGTTCGGTATTAGTAATAGATAGATTTTGTTCTTCTACTAAATCCATTCCACAAACCGGACAATCACCAGGCTTGTCGTAAGTTTTATCGCCTTCACAATGCATTGGACAATAGAAAGTTCCGGTGCCATTTTTTGCGGATTGTTTTTCTTTTGTAACTTCTACGTGTGGATGGTCTCCTAAGTTATGAATGCTATATCGTCCGCCATCGTTTTCAAGTGCTTCTTGAAATTTCTCCAATGGAATATGTTTTTCTATTTCGATGGTTGCTTCTGCTTTTTCTAAATCTACCGAAGCTTTAGAAACACCTTTTACTTTAGAAAGGGTTTCTTCAACATGACTGCGACAACCGTTGCAAGTCATTCCATGTATGTGATAGGTATGTTTCATTATTTTTGAGTTAGATAATTAATAATTGCGGATTGCATATAATATGCTTTAATCGATTCTGTTTGATCCATTTGAAACTTTAATTGTAATTCTTGAATGTCTAAAACATCATTAAAATCGATGGTTCCTGTTTCGTAACTTCGAATTAAAATATCTTCCGCATCTTTGGCTTGTTTTATATTTTTAACCTGTGTATTATAGCTGATTCTTGCGGAAATTCTATCGTTTATCGCTGTATCCAAAAGCGTTTCTAAGCTATTTAAACGCTCTTGTTTTTGCGCTTCAATCTCTTGTTGTTGTAATTCATTTTGTTTGGTTTTCGACTTGTACTTTTTATTAAAAATTGGAATAGATACCGAAACGGTTGGCATAAAAATATCTTTTCCTTTTTCACTAAAAGTAATGTCTGAATCTGCTTGAATATTGATATAATCGAATCCGAAGCCAAAAGAAGGATTACTTTCTTTTTGATTCAATACTTCGGATTGTTCTACCGATTGAAAAAGCTTGTCGTATTTCAATAACTCGGGATGCAATGCTAAATTTTCAGAAGGGATTTCAAAATCTTTGGAAGGCATTATCAATTCGTCTACCACATCAATTTCTATATCCTTTTTTCTATTTAATAATTTATTAAAATTAGTTTGTTCTGCTAGATATTGTTGTTTTAAAACCTGTTCTAATTGCTCCAATTCATTCTGTTGCATTTGTAATTTAAAAACATCTACTGCGGAAGCTTTTCCAACTTCAATCGATGTTAATGCCAGCGTTTCATAGGTTTTAAGAAGTTCTCTGTTTTCGACTAAAACCGCTTGTTTTGCTTTGTTATCGTATAATCTATAATACGATTGAGCTATGGAAACTATTAATTTTCGTTTGGCAATTACAATGTCCTCATATTTAGCATCGGCCAAAGAACTCGCATAACTTTCTCGCGAAGCAATAGTACCAAACCAAGGCAGCATCTGTTTTGCCGATACTTTAAAACGTTGTGTACCTGTTCGTGTTTCTGGTTCTAAAACAAAATACCCAGCACTAAATTCGGTGTTTGGTAAGGTGTTGACTTCATTTACTTTTTCGGAAGCAATATTATACTGCAATTCGAATGCTTGAATTTCAGGATTATTCTCAAAAGCTTCGTTGATATAGGTTTCTAATTCTTGACTTTGCCCGTTAAGAAAAAAAAATAAAGAACCAAAAAGCAAAACAGCTTTATGTACGATATGTATATTAAGGATTTTCATAATGTTTTTTTAGTCTATTTTTCTAAGCACTTTTTTCTCTATTCTCTTTAACTTCATTTCCTCTCTCCAGCTATATAAAACGGGAACGATAAAGTAGGAGGTAACGTCAATTACCATTCCTCCAAATATTGGAATTGCCATTGGAATCATAATATCACTTCCTTTTCCTGTGGAAGTTAATACCGGTAACAATGCAAGAATGGTAGTTACTGTAGTCATTAAACACGGACGAATACGTTTTTCTGCAGCTTGTAAAGCAGAAGCACGGATGCTTTTCTTATCGGAAGGTTTTTCACGATCAAAACTTTGCGTTAGATACGTTGCCATGACTACGCCATCATCGGTTGCTATTCCGAATAGGGCAATAAAACCAACCCAAACCGCCACACTTAAGTGGATGGTTTTCATATTAAAAAGATCCCGCATATTTTCACCAAAAAGGTTGAAATTGAAAAACCAATCTTGACCATATAGCCAAATCATAATAAATCCACCTGCAAATGCAATCGTAATTCCTGTAAACACCATTAATGATGTGGACACCGATTTAAACTGAAAATAAAGAATTAAAAAGATGATCGCTAATGCCAAAGGCACTACAACAGCAAGCGTTTTTTCTGCACGTAACTGATTCTCGTAAGTTCCTGTGAATTTATAACTGATCCCTTGAGGAACGATTAATGCTCCTGAATCTATTTTCTCTTGAAATAAGGCTTGTGCATTTTCAACGACATCAACTTCAGCAAAACCATCCAATTTATCGAATAAAACATAACCTACTAAAAAGGTGTCTTCACTTTTTATTACTTGCGGACCTTGCTCATACCGAATCGTTGCTAATTCGCTTAACGGCACCGGACTTCCTTTTTCAACAGGAATATAGATGTCTTTTATATCTTCCGGATTGCCACGCAATTCTCTTGGGTAACGAACACGAACGGCATATCGCTCTCGGCCTTCCACAGTTTGGGTTAATTCCATACCACCAATGGCAACTTTAAGCACACTTTGCACATCTGCTATAGAAATTCCGTAACGCGCTATTTTTTCTCTATCGATATCAATGAGCAAATAAGGTTTACCAACAATTCTATCGGCAAAAACAGCTTCGACTTTAACACCTTCGGCTTGTTTTAAAAGATTTTCCAATTCCAATCCGAAAGCTTCGATTTGTTTTAAATCTTGTCCTTTTACTTTTATTCCCATTGGCGCTCGCATGCCGGTTTGTAACATGACCAGTCGGGTTTCTATTGGCTGTAATTTTGGTGCAGAAGTAACTCCTGGTAACTTAGTGACTTTTATTATTTCTTTCCAAATATCATCAGGATTTTTAATTTCTGGTCGCCAGTTGCGGTAGAATTCGCCATCGTTGTCTTCTATTAACTGAGACCTTTCGACTGCGCTCAAGGTGACATTTTGGGTGTTATTTGGATTTGCAATAAATCGTTCATCTTTCAGTTCAAATAAACCAGCAGCATTTACTTTATACCGTTGCCTTTTTCCTTCGGCATTACGCATATATTCGGATTTATACTGAATCATATTTTCGTACATCGATAAAGGAGCGGGATCTAACGCAGATTCTGTTCTTCCAGCTTTTCCTACTACCATTTTAATCTCTGGAATGGTAGCAACTGCAATATCTAATTGCTGTAACACGCGTTTATTCTCTTCTACACCAGCATGCGGTAAAGAAGTAGGCATCAAAAGAAATGACCCTTCATTTAACGAAGGCATGAATTCTTTTCCTGTGTTATTCATAATCCAACCACCAGAAATAAGTACGATAGTTGGGAGGATTAGAAATAGCATTTTATTCGCTAAAGCCCATTTTAAAAGTCTTCCGTAATAGATTCTTAAAAGAGAAAAGATTCCTAAAACTCCGAAGCAAATAATAGCTACAAAAACTAAATTGATTAGAATACTACGATCAAAACCTAATGGTCTCCAATATTCGGCAAGTAGAAATACGATGGCGGCTGATGAAATAATGATGTTTATGAGATTCCCTTTTTTAGCATCTATTTTTCCTAAAACAATAAATAAACCTGTAATTCCGAAAGCAATTAAAATGCTTCCTAACCAATAACCAGATATAATAACTACAATTCCAGCAACTATTATTGTGCCATTTAAGAAATATCTAAAGGTATTTTTAAGTACTGTTTTTCGGAATAGGAAAGCTGCTAATGGCGGAATTATAAACAAGGCAATTACCAAGGATGCAGATAATGCCATTGTTTTTGTAAAAGCTAAAGGTCGAAATAGTTTTCCTTCGGCACCAATCATTGTAAAAACAGGAACAAAACTGATTATGGTTGTTAAAACAGCTGTTAAGATAGCCCCAGAAACTTCCGCAGTAGCGTTATAAACGACTTCATTTATAGTATATGCTGTGCCATCTTCTCGAAGTCTTAATTTTTGATCATCGAGATGGCGAATCATATTTTCGGCAAGTATAACACCAACATCTACCATGGTTCCAATGGCGATTGCAATACCAGAAAGCGCCACAATATTAGCGTCGACATGAAATAGCTTCATCGTTACAAAAACCATCAAAATAGCCACAGGTAATAATCCGGAAATTAAAATGGAGGCTCTTAAATTAAACACCATAATAATGATCACTAAAATGGTAATTAGAATTTCTAGTGTTAATGCTTCGTTAAGTGTATCTAAGGTTTCTACAATCAATTCGGAGCGATCATAGAAGGGAACCACGGTTAATTGAGAAGTGCTTCCATCTGCTAATACTTTGCTTGGCAAGCCACCTTTTAGTTCCTCAATTTTCGCTTTTACATTGGTAATTACTTCCATTGGATTCGCGCCATATCTGGCTACTACAACACCACCAACAACTTCGGCACCTTCTTTATCTAATAAACCACGACGTGCTGCAGGACCTAAAGATACTTTAGCAATGTCTTTAATCTTAATGGCTGTGTATGCTTCGGAAGTCACTACAGCGTTTTCAATATCTGCAACCGATTTTACATAGCCTAAACCACGGACTAAATATTCGGCTTGATTAATTTCTAACGTTTGTGCACCAATATCTTGATTACTACTTTTAACGGCCTTTACCACTTGATTTAAACCAATATTGTATTGACGCATTAACTCTGGGTTCACATCTATTTGATATTCTTGCACATAACCGCCAATAGAAGCTACTTCGGAAACACCACTTGCAGAAGACAAGGCGTACTTTACGTAGTAATCTTGAATACTTCGTAATTCCTGTAAATCCCAACCACCAGTAACTTTTCCGTTTTCATCGCGGCCTTCCAGAGTGTACCAATATACTTGACCTAAACCGGTAGCATCTGGACCTAAAGCAGGATTTACACCCTCTGGTAATAAGTTACTTGGTAGGGAATTTAATTTTTCTAAAATCCGACTTCGGCTCCAGTAAAATTCGATGTCTTCCTCAAAAATAATATAGATACTGGAAAACCCAAACATAGAAGAACTACGAATGGTTTTAACACCAGGAATACCGAGTAGGGAAGTGGTTAGCGGATAAGTAATTTGGTCTTCGATATCTTGTGGCGAACGACCTTCCCATTTTGTAAAAACGATTTGTTGGTTTGCACCAATATCGGGAATAGCATCTACAGCTACTGGATCACTTGGCAAAAAGCCAATATCCCAATTAAAAGGAGCATTTACAGTTCCCCAACCAATAAAAAGGACGAGTAATAAAACGGCTACGAGTTTATTCTCTATTAAGAATTTAATGCTTTTATTTAGCATGAATTATGATTATTAAACAGTTAGAAAGAGATGCTATCCCAAATAGGAAAACACCAAATACAAGAAATCATCCTAATGAAATAAATCATTGGATAATACAGTCTATTGTTTAAAAATCAAATTAAATAAGTCTCGTCTAGCTTGAAGATTTCCTTGCTGACGAGTGGTGGTTCATATGCTTTATACGAAGATACATTGCTGTCTAAACCTTCCAAAAGGTTGCTATATGCATATACAAATGAAGCTATAAATACTTGTTGTTCTAAAGAGATAGTATCGAATTGAATTTGTAATTGGTCTTGACCATCTACAAGAACTTGTTCGTCATTACAACAACTCTTTTTAGTAATGGAACAACCATCTGTAGCGGGCTTTTCCATTTTCATTCCGCAACCTTTTGCTTTATTAAAAATAGCAGTTTCTACCAAAGTATCTCCACAATAATGCATACTTACACTGAATGACATTGTAGAGAATAACACTACAAAAGCCATTGCAAAAGACATTATTTTATGGAATATTTGCTTCATATTACTTACAAAGTTACAATATTTAAACTATCCTGAATTTTGTTTAACAGAATTTTAAAAAATATTTTATCTGCATTAATTGCTTTTACATTATTACTATTGATTTTTATCCGGCCTTTTTGAATAAAAAAAAACACCCCTTTTCATAATGAAAAGAGATGCTTTTAAAATAGTTTGATTTTACTTAAACTTTGCTATTAATCAATCCAAACTAAATTTTTTAATGAAAATATTATTCTTAGGGAATTATTTTTATGGTAGTTTACTTTTATTGTTTATCGCTTTTTTAAATAAGACGATGTTTTTAAATTATCTTGCTTTATGGGTTCTTGTTAATATATATCGGATATCATAAATCTCTGCTGCATAATCGGATTCTATTTTAACTGTTCCTCCGTTTGACTCCCAAGTAGCTAATGTGTACGCATTAAAAGAACTCAAATAATAATGTTCTACTCCAACCCCTTTTGACGTAATAAAGTCTCTTGTGTATATTTCTCCAACAGCACCTCCAATATCGATTGCTACTGTTATTTTTGTTGTTTTGTTAGCTGTAGGATTTACTTTAAATTCTATGAGTACATTTAAACCATCTCCATCTCTTCCTGTTATAGTAGAGGTAGTAGCATCATAGAACGTTGTTACATCCATAGGTTTTTGACTATCTCTAACCGTATTTGCATCATTAGGTAGCGTAACTTTAGAATAAGCGGATAATGTTAAAGGGCTTGCAGAGGTGTAAGTTCCATCGGCATAATCTCCCCATCCTGTATAATCATTACTACTTCCACTTACAGCACTAAGGCTTACCCAACTTGCTCCATCAAAGAAGTAAAACCCATTTAAATCGGTATCAAATACTAATAGACCTTGCACAGGACTGGATATTGCTGCTTTTTGAGCGGTAGTCATTCTAGGTGTTAAAAGTCCTTTATCTGTGGAAGTAACATCTAACATGGCAGAATCATCAGGTGTTAATGCGCCAATACTTACTTGACCTATAGCATTATAGTTGATAGATGTAAAAATGGCAATGGCCATTAATAATATTAATTTTTTAGTAATGTTTATCACGTTTATTTGTTTTGGGGTTTATAAATTGGTAACTTTTTTAAATCTCCTTATCCTATATAAATAGGAAGGATTAATATTTGGTTTATATTATTCGTATTTATTGAAAAACTAAAAGCAATTTAGATGCCAAAACAATCCTGCCTGCAGTTTCACATCGCTAAAACCTTTATTATTAACGAGTTAAGATTTTTGCGCTTTTAAGGAGCTAAAATAAAACATCGATATACCGTTTATTTTTTCAGCTGAAATACACAATCCACGGTATACCGATAAATAAAAGGAATAAAGAATAGGAGAATCACACACTTCATTCTGATATTAAATAATTCATGTAAAACGAGAAATATGCTTGAAAAGTTTTAAATAAATTTTTGCTCTATAGATTTAACTTAGTTTAGGAATAGGAAGGAGAAATACAATTTTAAATATGACGATGTCATACAAGTAAAATGGAACATGGATTGCATCTATCTTATTGGTGATAGTGAAATTTCAGGTTTTAAAGAAGGAGCAATAGAGGCAGAGCGGTATTTAATGGAAGATAGAGAAGTTGGGTTTTAATGCAGAATGAAACGAAACTCTTCATGCTACACGTTTTTCTTTTGTTAAAAAAATAGAAATATTACAAATTTAATCTGCTATACACCATGGATTTGTAGCTTTCTCCAATAGGAATTCTTTCGTCTTTTATAACAATTCTATTTTTTTGAATCGACGTAATCTTATTAACGTTAACAATATAAGATCGATGTACTCTAATGAAAATGTTTTCTGGTAATTTGGACTGAATTTCTCTAAAACTCATCAATGTTAAAATGGGTTTGGCATCTTCCGAATGAATTTTCAAATAGTCTTTTAAACCTTGAATATGTTTGATACTGTTTATATCGATTTTTAAATTTTCATATTCTGATTTCACAAAAATAAAGTCATCTTCATGAGATTTAATTTCGCCACCTGCGGAAGAAAAATTAATAGAAGTGCTATTATCATTCAATTTCATCATTTCTTTAACTCTATTTACCGCTTTTATAAAACGAGGAAAAGGGATTGGTTTTACTAAATAATCTATGGCATTTAAGTCAAAACCTTCTAAGGCATATTCAGGATAAGCAGTCGTAAAAATAAAGTAAGGTACTTTGCCCTCTAAAGATTTAATAAGTTCTATTCCTGTTATATTTGGCATTTCAATATCCGAAAAAACCAAATCAATAGTATTGTTATTTATAAAGTTTAAAGCTTCAATTGCATTTGTAAAGCTATCTATTACTTCAATAGAACCAATGGCTTGGCAATACGATTCAATAATATCAATAGCTAAAGGTTCGTCATCAATTATTATGCATCTCATTATCTATCAAATTTAAGGTTAAATGTACTTTATAGTGTGTTTTCGTTTCGTTTATAATCAGTTTATGATTATTTTTATATAAATAATGTAACTGATTTTCAATGTTTTTTAGTCCGACACCAGAATTCTTCATATCCCGTTTATGTAGCCCGAGGATGTTTTCTGCTTTAAAAACTAATTGATTATTGCTAACTACAATTTTAATATCTATTTGTGTGTTTCCTTTATAATCTGTGCCATATTTAAAAGCATTTTCAATAAAAGAAATTAATAGTAAAGGGTAGATTTTTAAGTTTCTTGTTTCGCCATTTATATTCAGTTTAACGGCTTCCGTATTTTTAAGTCGTAACCTTTGCAATGCAATATAATTCTGAATATAATTGATTTCTTTTTCTAGCGGAACCTGTTTATCTCCAGCTTCATAAAGCATATAACGCATTAATTCGGATAAGGTGATTACTGCTTCGGGAGCATCATCGGATTTACTTCTTACTAAAGAATAAATACTATTTAAAGAGTTGAATAAAAAGTGTGGATTTAATTGATTTCTTAAAACCTGAAGCTTAATATCTTTTTGTTCATTTTCTAGTTCTTTAGATAAACGATCTCTTTTATAAAAGTCAACTACTAAGCTAAAAATCCCTCCTAAAAGAAAAATAGATAAAGAAAAAACAATAGAAATAGCATGTTTTATACCAAATGGTCCTCCAGGTCTATTTGGTGGTCTTGGCAGGTCTCTAAATTCTACAATTAAGTTATTGAAAATTAATTCTTCGGTGACATAATTATAAACGATTAAAAAAACAATAGAAACTAAAATATATAAGACCAACTTTCGTCTCAACAATAGATAAGGAACAAAAACCAAGTAGTTTATATAAAACACAATAGGACGCATTGCTTGTTTTAAGTACAATCCGGAAGGAATTTCTCCCAAATCAATATATGCTGTTAATAACGGAAATGTGCTAATACACATCCAAACTAAGGTGTGTATTATTATTTCTTTATAGGATATTTTATTTTTCAAATTTTAATAATT
This sequence comes from Lacinutrix sp. WUR7, assembly GCF_016864015.1. Lineage (NCBI taxonomy): Bacteria > Pseudomonadati > Bacteroidota > Flavobacteriia > Flavobacteriales > Flavobacteriaceae > Lacinutrix > Lacinutrix sp. WUR7. Next base: position 3,206,743 of record NZ_CP045067.1, read on the forward strand.
ATCGACCTTAATCAAATTTTTCTAAAGTTAATGTTATTTGCATCAAGATCACTTATACTAATTGCTGGAAACTTATCTTGAGAAAGTTTTGCGAGTACAACTTTTCCCATTTTTTCTGCATCTTCTTTTGTTTTAAAAACTTGTTTTCCTATTGCTGCAGGAATGTATTCTTGGCGAATAAACAAATTCTCATTGTTATATACCTCATAAATCCAGAAATCATTTTTAGTTAAAACCTTTAAGGAATATGGGGATTCTGTTATCGTATTTGTTGTATTACTTTCTGGTTGAAAATAAAAAACTAGTATTGCAATCATTGAAATTGTTAAAGAGAAAACAAGGTACTTGTGTATGTTTTTCATAAAAATAGAATTTAAAGAAGAATCAGAGTAATACAGGATTCCTATTTTACTCTGACTCTAAAATTTACAAATTAATTATCATCATCATCTTGAGTTGCATTTGGGAAAAACTCCATATTATCATCCAAATATAAAGTACCATTTCTACCAAGTGCTACAAATGCGCGCGCTCCATTACTAAAGGCAATAGCATCTCTTCGTGCATACAATTCAAACGCTGTTCTTTCCACCCAAGCTTGAGAAGAAGGATTATATTCATAAACAGTACCTATACTAGATCCATATTCACCACAAGCAACATAGCCTTTACCATTAATAGTAAATGCAACAGCATTAGATCTAATAATGTCGTCATCATCATCTTCATCTATATCTTCAAGTTCTGTCCAAACTTCGGTATCTAAGTTAAAAACCCAAAAATCTTCTTCATAAACACCATTGCTAATTCCTGTGGTTAAATACACTTCATTATCAATAGTAAATGTAATTCCGTCTCTTCTTTTATCTCCTCCAAAACCAAAAGATTCTTCCCAAGCATCTGTTGCTGGATCATATTTCCAAAAGTCTTTTTTATCACTTCCGTCATAACCCGTTCCAACATAACCATAAGTATCTGAACCAAATCCAACCGTTCCATAACGTGCCGAACCACCAAAATCTGCAATTTGTGTCCAACTATTTGTGTTTACATTATACTTATAGAAATCTGCTAATTCTTCACTAGTATCTCCATTATAACCTGTACCCATATATCCTTCATTATTAATAACAAAAGATACTGCAGAACTTCTTTCTTCACCTGGAAAATCGGTTAATTGTTGCCAGGAATTGGTATCCATATTATAACTCCAAAAATCTTTGTAATAATCGTCACCATCGTAACCCGTTCCTATATAACCTATATTCCCTATGGTAAAGGCGGTAGAACTACTTCTTGCATCTTCATTAAAGGTTGATTTTTTTACCCAGTTTCCAACGTTATCATCATCGTCGTCATCACTACTACAACTAGTAATTAATGTAATTATAGCACTTAAATAAAGAAATCTTAAGGCTGTTTTTTTCATTGTTTTTTTCATTTTACTTTTTATTTAAATTAAATCTTAATCCTACGTTTAAGGTTAGCGCTTCATCTGAACCAAAATCATATATTTTATTATCGTTATTATTAACACTAAGTTCACTGTTGGTTAAATAGCCAACATTAAAATAGGTTGCCCAGTTGCTATCTAAATGAAAGGAATAGCCAAGAGATAGTTTTACTGCTTTAAATTCTAATTTTGAATTGTATAATACATCCTTGTTATTTAAAAAAAAGGCAGAAGCATTATTAGCATATATTGATTCTGGCTCTGCTTTAATATGCATGCTGCTTTTATCATTAAAATTATAATATGCTCCAGTAACAGGTATTCCTATTTCGTATCTAAATTTCTCATTTACTTGACTGGAGTAAGAAACCAAAGGGTAAAAATTGGGAGCGCCAAATAATGCACCATAACCAGCTCCTAATTTCAAATAAGATTTAAGGCCATTTTTCTCCCAGTTTTTCACAAAATTCACCGCGTAGCTTAAAACCAAATCATCACTAGAAATATTTTCATTCAACGTAGAAGATATATAAGGAGCAAATGCCACATTTAAATCCCAGTTCTGTTTTAGTGGTTGTTTGTAGTCTGCATACAATTGTACGATATGCAATTCTTCAAAAGCACTAAAATCATTATATAAGCTGTGATCTTTAAAATCGATACTATTATGAGTGTAGTTCAGTCCGAAACCAACTGCCGATTTATCCAATAAAGATGAAAAGGCAACAGTAACGGTTTTGTCTTCTAGTTGTATATCCTTACTATTGGGAATTATTTTATAATCTAAAGCAACAAAATCTTTTATATCTGTTGTTGTGAAAATTTCTTGCCCATAAGACATTATAGAAACCAAACTAAAGGCCAAATAATGTATTGTCTGTTTACGCATTAATGTGTGTTTTTTACTCATCGAGTGCTAACATACTAACAGAACCTTTTAGGTTAATTATATAATATACCTATCCTGTCTTTTTGTAGACAAACCTTTGTTTTTAATCTACAAACTCTGTTGTTAAGTTTTGTAGTATAAAATATCCTATTTGTAGATAAATAGTAGGCATAGGTATATTTGACTTTTTATTAGGTGTAATGCGTAGTTGATTTGTAGAAATACTTAAAAGCACATGTTTAAATTACACCTAAAATTAATTGCCATAATAACGGTTTTGTTATTCCTAATATCATGCTCTACAGACACAGAAGATTCTAGTCTTATAGCAGGAGAAGAATTTACAAGTACTAATATAAGGGTACTATCTATTGATACTTTTGCTGTATCATTTTCTACTATGAAATTTGATTCTATTGCAACCTCTTCAGAGAATAGAGTTATGATTGGGAAATACACCGATGCTGCCATGGGAATAATGAATAGTTCTGCATATTTCAAACTAAGTCCTTCTTCCTATTATTTAAATAATGAAGCGGTTTTAGATAGCGTAGGTTTAATTCTTGGTTATGATAATTACTACTATAATGATACCACGCAAGTGGCAACGCTAAACATTCATAAGCTAACAGATAAATTAAGTTCTGAAGATTCTTATTATTACAATACTTCAGCCTTTGCTTATGAAACCACACCATTGGTTAGTAAAACCTATTTTCCAACACCCAATAAAGATTCGCTTTATGTTGGACTACCTTATAATTTTGGTGCTGCTATATTTGATGAAATTAGAGATAAAACAATTACAGATGAAGAATCCTTTTATCAACAATTAAAAGGACTTACTATTCATCCTGAAGATACAGATAATGGTGCTGTAATAGGTTTTTCAACAGCTAGTGAAGATACTTATTTACGATTTTACTATAGTATTCCAGACGAATTAGAAACCGAAGAATATAATTATGACATCTCCATTAATGATTATTACAGTCATATAGAAAGTGATGTTAGCGGCTTGTCTTTGGAAGCCTTAATCGATCAAGAAGATAATCTGTATTCTCCAGAAAGTAACAATATAAGCTACAATCAAGCGGGAACAGGTTATGTTACAAAAATTGAGTTTCCAACCATAAAAAACCTTTATAATATTGGCGATAAAGGAACCATTCTAGATGCAATTTTATACATAGAACCTGAAGTAGATTCTTATTCAGATATTCAACCATTACCAGAAGAATTATTGCTGTATACCATGGACCAAAACAATGATTTTGCAAGTCAGGTTACCAATAGCCAAGATGTAGTAACAGCGACACTTACTACCGATAATTCTGAATTTAACCAAATAGTATATGCCGTTCCAGTTTTAGATTTTATCGATCAGAAACTAAATGAAAGTCCAGAAACCGAAGATGCGCTTATTTTAATTTCCGGGGATTATAATTCTACAATAAATAAAATAATATTTAACGATAGTGAAAAATCTAATTTCACTACAAAACTAATTGTAACCTATGCTATATATGAATAAATCGAAGTGCTTAACTACTTTTGCCATGCTTTTTTTGCTGTTTGGATATGCACAAGATAATAACCTAACGAGTTCACCTTATTCCCTTTTTGGGTTAGGAGTAGAGAGTAATTCTAATACCGGAAGAAATAGTGGACTTGGTAAAACAGGAATTGCATTAGACGCAAAAAGAGGTATTAACCTTAATAATCCTGCTTCGTTTGCATCATTATCTGAGAATGAATTTGTATTTGATTTTGGTGGTTCTGCAGAGTTAATGAACCAATATACAGATAATTCGAACGAGCAAGATCTCACAAGTAGTTTTACTAATATTTCTTTAGGATTTAATAGTAATGGCAAATACGGAATGGGATTAACACTTAAACCAGCAAGTAATGTTGGCTATTCTTTAACTGGTTTAGAAAGTAATATCGAAGGTAGTAATGAGTCCTTTACAACCAATATTGAAGGTTCTGGTGGATTAAATGAATTGCGATTAGATTATGGAAGAAAAATGAGTAAGGATTTAAATTTAGGAATAAAAGCATCTTATTTATTTGGTAAAATTGAAGAAACCGAATCCATTTCTACTAATGAAAGCTATTTTGATATTACGGAAGAGAACTATTATAGCGGATTTCAATTGGGTTTAGGTTTGCAATATCAATTCTTACCGAAACATAATTTTGGATTAACAGTAGATTTCCCAACGGCTTTACAAGGATCGAAAGATGTAAGAATTGGCAAATATTTAAATTCGGCATATTCTTTATTAGAAGAAACAAATGGGGAGAGTATTGATAATTTTAATCTTCCTTTGAAAGTAGGAATAGGGTATAGCACGATGTATAAAAACCTGCTATTAACCGCAGATTATAATAAAAGTTTTTGGTCTGCTACAAATCAATCGGATGCAATAGGAGAGTACATAGATCAAAATATCTTTGGTTTAGGAGCTTCGTATTCTAAAAATCCTAACGGACTTAAATATTGGGATCGTGTAGATTATAGAATGGGTTTAAATTATAATTCAGGATACTTAAAAGTTGCCGATAAAAACATAGATACCTATGCTGCTTCTTTAGGTATTGGCTTACCAATTGGTAAAAGATCCCTTATTAACCTTTCCTATTCGCTTAGTAAAAAAGGAACCACAGAAAGTATACTTGTAGAAGAGTATATTCATACCTTAAATATTAATATTTCTTTATCCGATATATGGTTTCAAAAAACAAAGTATGAATAATAGCTAATAATCTTAAATTCTTACATTCTATTAATCACATCCCTTTTATATACTTCTTTTTGCTGTTTATTCTTTAATAACTGATTTTCAACACCTTTTCGCTTTTGTAATAAAAATGTAAATATTATATTCGTTAAAAGCTAAGCCGCTAGTTTATTAAAATTCCAAAAAGTCGAATGCAAAAAGATAACCTAAACCGTTCCAATCCAATTTCCGTAGATAATAAAAACCATACTAATGTAGAAGTAACCCAGTTAGAAAAGGATAAAATTATAGAAAGACATTTACGTTTTCAAGACTTATTAATCAGTATTTCTACAAAGTATATTAATTCAGATCTATCTGATATAGATAAACTAGTACAAGATTCTTTGCAACAAATTGGAGAGTTTGTAACCTCAGACAGAAGTTATGTTTTTTCCTATGATTTTGTAAATAACACCTGCTCTAACACCTATGAATGGTGTGCTGAAGACATAGAACCTGAATTAGATAACTTACAAAACATTCCATTAGATTATATTACACATTGGTTGGAAGCGCACAAAAAAGGAGAAGCTTTTTACGTAGAAGATGTGAGTCTTTTAGAAGAAGATGGTGAATTTGGTTTACGTGCTATTTTAGAACCTCAAGGCATAAAAAGTTTAATAACCATTCCAAAAATAAAAAACGGGGAACTCATTGGATTTATAGGATTCGATTCGGTTAACAAATTAAATAGTTATTCTAAAAACGAACAAGATATTCTTTTTGTTTATGCCAATATGCTGGTTAATGTAATTCAGAAAAAAGAATATGAAGAACGCATAACCGCACAGAACAAGAAGCAGGAAGAATTATTAAAAAGCTTGTCCATTCAAAACGAAGAATTAAATGAATATGCACACGTAGTTTCTCATGATTTAAAAGCACCACTAATTAATATCCATACCTTGGTCAGTTGGTTTATGGAAGATAATAAAGAAACCTTAGACAAAAACGCCTTCAAACCATTGCATCAAGTATTGTTTAATGTTGAAAAAATGGACTTCCTAATTAAAGGGATTTTAGATTATTCTACTATTGATAAATTAGAAGCAGAAGACAAAATTGTAAATTTTAATACAATCACCAAAGAAGTATTACAAACGCTATTAGTGCCAAGTCATATACAAGTTACCATACAAGAAAACTTACCAAGTTTATTTGGAAATACCTGGAGGTTTAAGCAGGTTTTTCAAAACCTAATACAAAATGCTATAAACTATTGCGATAAGGAAAATGGTAGAGTAGAAGTAGGTTACGAAGAAAAAGACACCCATTATTTATTTTTTGTAAAAGACAACGGTATTGGTATTAAAGCCGATTATTTTGATAAAATATTTAAAGTATTTACCAAGTTAGAAAGCACGGGTTCTTCATCTGGAATCGGACTTTCCATTGTTAAAAAAATTATAAGTTATTATAATGGTGCTATTTGGCTGGAAAGCGAGCAAGGCCTTGGTACTACCTTTTATTTTACGCTTTTGAAAAAGGAATAAAAGCCGCGGCTATTAAATTTATTCTTCAATGGGATGCATAATCCTATATTTTACAACAACTTAATAATATTACATCTTTTATGAATATTGTAACCTTAACTATAAATCCAGCTTTAGATAAAAGCGCGAAAATAGATCAACTAATTCCGGAGCAAAAACTAAAATGCCATGCCATTCAATATCAAGCTGGAGGAGGAGGCGTAAATATCTCCCGTGTGTTGCATACTTTGGGTGTGAAAAATAATTGTGTTTTTACTTGTGGTGGTGATACTGGTCAAACATTAAAGCATTTATTGGAGGAAGAAAAATTAGATATTACCCCTGTTTCTGTAACAGCTTGGACTCGAGAAAATTTAGCGATTGTAGATACTAAAACCGATTTGCAATACCGATTTGGGATGCCTGGAAAAGGATTAAGTACTAGTGAAGTAACAGTAGTTAAAACCACTATAAATAAGCTAGTTACAGAAAATTCTATTTTTATAATTAGCGGTAGTATTCCAGATAGTATGTCTCCAGATTTTTATGTGGAATTAATAGATAGTTTAACTGCTAAAAACGTTAAACTTATTATAGATACTTCTGGTGAGGCCTTAAAATCTAGTCTTAAAAAAACTGTGTTTTTAATGAAACCTAACCAAAGTGAATTGGCGCAATTAGCAGGAAAGGACTTTTTAACCAAAACGGAACAAGAAGCTTATGCCATGGAGTTAATCACGAATAAGCGTGCGCAATATGTTATCGTATCTTTAGGTGCACGTGGTGCGTTTTTAGCTTCAGCGCAAGGTATTTTTTACCAAACAACGCCTTCGGTAAAAGTGAAAAGTACCATTGGTGCTGGTGATAGTATGGTAGCAGGTATGGTTTATGCCATAGCGCAAGGCCATTCCCCTAAAGACATATTAAAATGGGGAGTTGTTTGTGGTGTTGCTACCACAATGACAGGAGGTACTAATTTAGCTTCCAAAGAGAATATTCAAACCGTTTTAGAGCTACTACATTAAAATGCACCATAGAGTAGGTACTTTGTTTAATAAAAAAGCAATGAGGAATATTGTCTTTTAACTATTCCTCTAAAACATCACAATACCAAAGGTTGTAATACTTCCCAAACCGTGTCTGCCACTAATTTGTGTCCTGCAACATTGGGATGAATGCCATCTCGTTGATTCAGTGAGGCAATCCCACCAACATCTTTCAAAATAAAAGGAATAAAAGCAATGTTATTTTTTGCTGCTAAATCGGCAAACAGTTTTCTAAACTCCGTAGTATATTCGAGTCCCATATTTGGAGGTAATTCCATCCCAGCAAGAACAATAATACTTTTCGGACTTTTATTTTTTACCACATCAATAATAGCTTGTAAGTTGGCTCGTGTTTCGGTTAAAGGCACACCACGTAAACCATCATTGGCACCCAATTCTAATAAAAATACGGTAGGCGCTTGTTTAATCACCCAATCAATGCGGCTTTTACCACCAGCACTCGTTTCACCACTAACACCAGAGTTAATGACTGTAAAGTCTAGCTGTAACGAATCTATGGTGTGTTGCAACAATGCAGGATAAGCATCATTGGTATCGTCTAAACCATAACCTGCTGTAATACTATCTCCAAAACACAAAATGGTTTTGCTTTTTACAGGAAGCGTTTCTACCGTTTCTATAGAAGTTTCCGTAGATTGGACTTCTGTAGTTTTGTCCGTTTTAGTATCTCCACAAGAATAGAGGGAAACTACTAAAATAAAATAACAAAATTTTAAGAGTTTATATCCCCTTAAGATTGGTAGATATGCGTGTAATTGATTATTTTCAGCCTCGGACATTCGTCTGTATTTAATTTAAACTTATATGCCAAAGATATTAAAGATTACTGGGTTGGAAAAGACATATACCAGTGGTAACAAAGAATTAACGGTTTTACATGATATTTCGTTTGCTGTAGAGCAAGGACAAACCTTCTCTATTGTAGGTCCGTCGGGAAGTGGAAAGACCACCTTACTAGGCCTTTGTGCTGGTCTCGACTATCCGAATGCAGGTACTGTAGAATTATGCGGACAAGATTTAAACGCATTAAATGAAGACCAACGGGCGCAATTAAGAAATAAGGAAGTCGGTTTTATTTTTCAGAATTTTCAATTACTTCCCACATTAACGGCTCTTGAAAATGTTAGTGTGCCTCTAGAGTTACAAGGCGCAAAAAACGCTACTTCAAAAAGCATGGCTTTATTGGAAAAAGTGGGGTTAACAGATAGAGTACATCATTATCCTTCGCAACTCTCTGGTGGTGAACAACAACGTGTGGCATTAGCTAGAGCGTTTGCAAATGCGCCATCCATATTGTTTGCCGATGAACCTACTGGAAATTTGGATGATGAAACTGGGGAAAAGGTAGTCCAATTACTTTTCGAATTGAATAAAGAAAATGGAACAACCTTAGTGATTATTACGCATGATTTGGAATTAGCAAATCGAACACAACAGATATTAAAACTGAAAGGTGGAAAAATAGTCACCAACCAATCTACAACAGCACTGTAATCCAAATGAACATTAAAAACTTACAAATAGGCTGGTTGTTTAAAATGGCATGGCGTGATGCTAAGGCTAGCAAAGTCCGTCTACTGTTATTTATGGCATCTATTATTTTAGGGATAGCGGCTGTGGTTTCTATACAGTTATTTAGCACCAATTTAAAGGATAATATTCAGAGTCAATCTAAAACCTTGATGGGTGCCGATTATATTATCGATACCAGACAAATACCCACCGAAAGAGCGCAAGCCATCATTGATTCCTTACAACCGGGAGCTTCAGAAGTGAACTTTGTTTCTATGGTTGCATTTCCAAAAAATGGCGGTACCAAATTAGTCAAAGTGCAAGGGATGGAAGGCGATTTCCCCTTTTACGGAAATATAAATACAGAACCAGCTGCTGCTGCAAGTAATTATCAAGAATCTGGTGGCGCATTAGTAGATGCTACTTTATTGTTGCAATACAACATACAACCAGGCGATTCTATTAAAATAGGGCAAATTACACTACCTATTGCAGGTGCTTTAAAATCCATGCCTGGAAATTCTGCGGTTTCGAGCTCTGTAGCACCTCCAGTAGTTATTCCATACCGTTTTATTGCAGCTACCGAATTGCTTCAGTTTGGAAGTAGAAAAGAATATCAATACTTCTATAAAGTTTCCGATACGGTAAATTTAAAACATCTAGAAGATAAAATAGGGCCAATACTCGATGTAGAAAGTGCCGATTTAAATACGCATACTAGTACCACACGACGTTTAGGTAAACGTTATGATAATGTGGGTAAATTTTTGAATTTGGCGGCATTTATTGCATTACTACTCGGTTGTATTGGTATTGCTAGTTCCGTACATATTTATATTAAAGAGAAATTAAAACCCATAGCCATTTTAAAATGTATGGGTGCATCTAGACTGCAAAGTTTTCTCATTTTCCTGATTCAAATTGCAGGTATTGGAATCATTGGTGGTATTATAGGATCGTTACTAGGTATTGGATTACAAGCTGTATTTCCATATCTATTAAAAGACTTTTTACCTTTTGCCTTGGAAATTAAAATCACCGCACAACCCATTTTAATTGGTGTGCTTTTAGGATTGTTTATGTCCGTTTTATTTGCGCTATTACCATTACTTCGTACTTGGTATGTTTCCCCACTAGACGTGTTACGTGTGGATGAAAATGGATCTCAAGAACCAAAAAAGGTACGATTTCTGGTATATGGAATCCTTTTAGTATTTCTGTTTTTATTTTCCTTTTGGTTGATTAAAGATGCGCTGTATGCATTGGTTTTTATTATAGCTACGGTTTTTACTTTTACTATGTTGGCAGCAGTGGCTTTAGGTTTTATAAAAACCATAAAACGATTTTTTCCAAAACACTGGAGTTTTACCATGCGCCAAAGTTTACTCAACCTTTTTAGACCAAATAACCAAACCGTTGTTTTGGTTGTAGCCATTGGTTTAGGGACATTTTTAATCAGCACTTTATATTTTACAAAAGACATTCTAATAGCAAAAACAGAAGTTGGTCAGACGGAGCAAAATGCCAATATTATCATCTTAGACGTGCAACCAGAACAGCGAGATGCCGTTTCAAAAAGTATTACTTCTAAAAACTTAAGGGTACTTAGTAACATTCCTTTGGTTACCATGCGTATGCAAAGCATTAAGGGGAAATTAGTGAATACCCTGCGTCAAGATAGCACAAGACAAATAAAAGGTTGGATTTTAAATCATGAGTTTAGAACCACCTATCGGGATTCGTTGATAGCATCTGAAGAATTGCTAGAAGGCGAATGGCGTGCCAACTTGAAACCAGAAGAACCGGTTGTGATTTCCATTTCCGATAATTTAGCCTTTGATGCCAATTTAACCGTTGGTGATCCTGTGGTTTTTAACGTGCAAGGAGTTTTGATGGAAACCACTGTAGGCAGTATTCGTAAAGTTGATTGGTCGCAAATACAGCTTAATTTCTCCATTGTATTTCCCGCAGGTGTTTTAGAACAAGCACCACAGTTTAACGTGCTTACTACTTTTGTACCAGATGATGCCAGTTCTGCCGCATTACAGCGAGATTTAGTGGCGAAGTTCCCAAATGTTTCTATAATTGATTTACGACAAATATTTACTGTTGTAGATAATATATTAGACAAGGTATCTTGGGTAATTAATTTTATGGCATTTTTTAGTATTTTCACTGGTATTATTGTGTTGATTGGCTCGGTACGAACTAGTAAATACCAACGTATTAAAGAGAGTGTTTTGTTGCGAACATTAGGTGCTAAAAACAAACAAATCTTACAAATTTCGGCCTTCGAATATCTCTTTTTAGGACTTCTAGGAAGTTTGGTTGGCTTGCTATTGGCATTGGTTAGTAGCCTGTGTTTGGCGCTATTTGTTTTTAAAGAACCTTTTGTACCATCACCAATTCCATTTTTAATCTTTTTACCTAGTATTACCCTACTGGTTTTGGGGATAGGATTGAGCAATATTCAAACGGTATTACGAAGCTCTCCATTAGAGGTTTTACGTAGGGAAAGTTAAATTTTGAGTGGTTTTAAAATAGGATTGCTAAAGGAGTAGTAAATGTGCACAAAGGGGATTATTCTAGCTAATTTTCAGTTGATTACGGATTCCCGTAAAATGTTTTCTGTAATGTTCATTATTTTTGAATACATTATAAATCCTTAAAATTCAATACAATATGAAAATTGAAGCAATTAAGCCTGGACCTAAGCCTAAAAAGAAAGATGGTAGTCTTGATAAAAGAAGAAGAGACAACAAGAATACACCAGGAAACAAACCTTCGTTAAAACCAAGTAAATCTACTAAAAATGAATGATTGATTTTTATTAATAAAAAACAATATTGAATGTTAATGGAACAAGCTTTTTAGGAAAGGACGCAAAAGAGTATTGGAATGGGTTTGGAATGACTTTAAATTAACTAATATTTATGCATTTACGGTTTTCCTCAAAACTATTCCTACAGAATTTACTATATTTAAACTCTCCCTATAAAAGTAATTAGTAGTAAAAGTAAATTGATTCATAGAATAATTGGTTCTATGAATGATTTTACTGGTAAATAAATTATTTAATATTTTCAATAAATAAAAAATCAGATAATTATGGGTAGTAGTGGTTCAGGAAATTTTTCAGATTATTCAGGTAATAAACCATCAGGAGGAAGTGGTAAATCTGGAGGAGCAAGTGATGAAAATAAATGCGAAAAGGCTTTTACAGCTATGTTAGAAGAAATAGATAGGTCTTCTTATTATATTAAAACAAAGGATGTCCCAAAAGTGGGAGAGGAAATCAACATCTCTTTTGATAAAAGGCCGATAGCTATTTCTAAAGAAGGCTTAATAATTGGATATCTCCCAACAAAATTTAATTATATAAAAATGTGTCTAGATGATGGATATACTTATATAGGACGAGTTGCTAGTTCTTCTAGTGGTTTGGTAGCAGCTGTGAGTATTGATGTTATACCTAGTTATTAATGAAACATGAAATTTGTATTCTCGGAGATATTGTTACCGACATAACTTTACCTCAAAATGGAAATGACATCAAAATACGTTTGGGAGGAATAACTCATTCCGCAAGAGGTTTATGGGCAATTAACGTTAACTATGACACCTGCTTTATTGCACCATCATACTTGTCTAAAGAAATTAATAAATTTTATAATCATCACAATGCAAACGAAATTCATCAACTAGGTATTGTTAACGGAGCTCCATATATATTTTTAATTGGTAGTGTTAAAGAAACTGGAAATCAGTTATACGATTTCATACTAAGAGACCAAATAGAGATAGAGTATAATGATAAGAATTTAAAAAAAATCAACGGATATAATGAATTATTAATAACCTCTGGAAATTTTAATCTGAATTTAATTTTAAAAGAAATAAATGAAAAAAGTAACGTTCATATTGATTTAAGTAATAATATTTCTGAATTTTCACAATTGGACGGATATTACTATAAAACTATATTTCTATCAACATCTTCAAATTTATTTCTTGATTATTATAAAGATTCATTTAAAGAATTTTATGATTTATTTAAAAAAAGATGCAGTGTTTTAGTACTTAAAGAAAACAGAGGTGGATCAAGAATTTATGATTTTGAGAATAAAAAAGAGTATCAAATACCATCAATTACTCAGCCAATAGTGCATTCAGTTGGTGTAGGTGATGTGTACAATGCTTGCTATGTGTCCTACTATCAGAAGTGCGGTATTGAAAAAGCTGCTTTTTTATCTTCCTGGATTGCTTGTGAATATGCTTCAACAACTTTTCCTGATGATTTTAAGAAAAATGTATCGAGAGTTTTAAATACCAAAATAGAAGATATAATTTCTATGGGAGGATGTGTTTTACCTTGGGAGAAAAGACAATTATATCCCATTTATATTGCTGCTCCTGATTTTGATTATTTAGATACAACACAAATCGACACTCTTGTTGAATCATTGCAATATCATAATTTTCATCCTAGAAGACCTATAAAAGAGAATGGGCAGTTATCAAAGGAAAATACAAAGGAGGATAGAATTAAAACTTATACAAATGACATTGAATTAATTAAAAAGTGTAAACTATTAATAGTTGTTTATATTAATGATGATCCAGGTACTATGATTGAATTAGGATATGCTAAAGCTTTAGGTATACCATGTTTGGTTTTTGATCCTTATAACAAAGCTTATAATTGTATGTTAACTGAAATGCCTCACACTGTTTCATCAGATTTAGATGTTATTATGTCTGAAGTTTTTAACGAATTATCAAAATTAAATGAATAAAAAAGTGATTTTACTTGCCTCAGGTGGATTAGATTCTACAACTATGGCATATTGGTTATTAGATAAAGGTATAGACTTTATTCCATTATTTATAAAATATGGTCAGCATTGTGTTGATACAGAACTTGAAACTCTAAAAAGTGTCTTACCAAAAACACATATTGATAGAATTGAAATCATAGACATTAGTAGTGTTTATAAATATTCTAAAAGCAAATTTATAAATGAAGCAAACTTATGGGAAGAAGAAATTACCGCGGATGATTTATATATTCCATATAGAAACATATTAATTCTTACATTAGCGGCATCTTTTGCTCAATCTTTAAAAATAAATGAAGTTTATTCAGCTTTTATAAATAGTAATCACGCCAAAGAAATAGATTGCTCTAAAGAATTTTTTTCTAGAATGGAAATGATGTTAGGAGAATATGGAGCGATAAAAATTAAAATGCCTTTTTTAGAGATGACAAAATTTGAAGTGGCACAAATAGGAATAAAAGTCAAGGCACCAATAGGAAAAACATTTTCTTGTCAAGCCTCTTCAGATATACCTTGTGGAGCTTGTCCAAATTGTGTTGATAGATTAGAAGCATTAAATAATTTATAAAAACATTAATACTTTGCAAATAGTAGTAGAATCAGCGAGGAGTTTAGTTGAATATATAAAATCTTTAGATGAATTATCTTTAAATCATCATAGAAGAAATTCCGGATATACTCATATTGGAGCATTATTTACGGATATTATTTTACAAGCAGGATTAAATTACAAAAATGTTGTTAGGCCTCGCGTTGAAAAGATGATGTCAGATTTTCCTGAAGCAGATAATCTTGACAATTTAAAAATAATAATTGAAAAATATAGTCTTGAAAATATTTTAAGTTGGAAGCATCCTGTTAAACTTGAAAGATTTAATGATTTAATAAAATTTTGTTCAGATAGAAATATTAATAACTGTGATGATCTTACAGTTTTTTTAAGGCATAAAGATAATAGAATTCTGTTTTTATCTGTAAAGGGTTTAGGTCCAAAAACACTAGATTACACAATGAAGTTATTAGATTTTGATACTATAGCTGTGGATAGGCACATAATTGGCTTTATGGAATCAGCAGGTTTAAATCATATAAATTATAATTACACAAAAAAAACAGTAGAGTTTGCTGCTGATTTATTAAATGTTTCTAGATCGTCACTTGACGAAACTATTTGGTATTATATGTCGTCGTCTAAAAACATTAACCCAGTTAAAACAAATCAGCTTAAAATGCAGTTTTGATGCTCATTTTTGCCCTCATTAATTTTGGATAAAAAAATAGTAGGAATGAGCGTTGATATTTTGTGGCTATACAAATGTAATTATTCTGCAGATGATTGTACTTGGATACAACACTTTACTGAAATGATGTCTCCAATTCTATTTAGCTAAAAATGTATACTTTACACAAGTTCTACAATACTCCTATAGCTTCTCATAACAAAATTACGCATATCAAATCCATCCTAACGCTTATGGCTTAAAACCTTACAAAAAAAGATTTCCTATTTTTTACTGTGTTTCATAAAACTACTTTGGCTTTAAATAAACTTTTAAAACCTATTTCTTATGAAAAACTCACTACTTATTTTAATGGCTCTATTTATGTCTATAATAGGGTATTCGCAATCGTTTACAGATGGTTTTATTGCATATACGGTAACGTCTACAACAAATAATACGGTTAAAACTATAGCTTATAGTGCTGCCGGAGGAGTTAACCTTACTATTCCTGCAACAGCTACAGACACTTCGGTAAATCCGCCAATAACATATGCTGTTACAAGAATTGGTATTGGATCTTTTAATCAAGTGAACAACTTAGAGACTGTTAGTATTCCTACTAGCGTTACTGTTATTGAAGCTGCAACTTTTAGTGGCAACACAAATTTAATAAGCGCACCATTACATAACGGAATAACAAGTATTGGCGCGAATGCTTTTTTTAATTGTGGTTTAACGAGTGTAAATATACCAACAGGTATGACTATTATTGAAGGAGGTAGTTTCTCGAATAATAATATAAATACGCTTACTATTCCAAGTACTATTACAAGTATTGAAGATACTGCTTTTCAAAATAATCAATTAACAAGTGTTGCTATACCTGATAGTGTAACTAGTATTGGTTCTGAAGCTTTTCGAAATAATCAATTAACAAGTGCTATTATACCTAATAGTGTAATAAGTATTGGCTTTGCAGCTTTTTTTAGTAATCCATTAACTTGTGTTGTTTCTGAAGCGACAACACCTCCTACAATAATTACTAATACTAGTCTTACTGCTGGTATTTTGGACACTTTTGCCGCAAACCGTAGCAATATCCATTTATCGATACCATCTGGCACAGCAAGTGCATACGCAACTGCACAATGGACAGGCTTCAATAGTGTTTCAGAAGGACTTGCAGGTACTTTTGTAGTAGATAATATAACCTATCAAATTAATGCTAGTCCAAATAATGAGGTAACTGTTACCGATTATAACACGGCAGGAGGAACTGTTGTTAATATACCAGCAACTGTTAGTAGTGGTTGCACGGATTTTAGTGTTACGGATATTGGTCTTTCTGCTTTTGTTGCCAACCAATTAACTAGTGTTACTATACCTAGTAGCGTCATTAATATAGGCACTGCTGCTTTTGCTCAGAATCAACTAGTCACTGTTGTTATTCCTGATAGTGTTTTGACTATAGGTTGGAATGCTTTTACACAAAATTATGCGTTAACAAATTTGGATTTAGGAAATGGTGTGGAGACTATTGGTGTTAATGCTTTTTCTGATAATTTTATAGTTAGTATTACTATACCTGATAGTGTTTTGACTATTGCAGAGAATGCTTTCGGAAATAGCTTTGCATTGAGTAATTTAGTTATAGGAAATAGTGTTGTAAGTATTGGAGATAATGCTTTTACTTCTAATTCATCTACTTTTACTAGTGTTACCATACCAAGTAGTGTTACTACTATTGGAGAATATGCTTTTGCTATAGCTGCATTAACAGATGTTTTTTCTGAAAGCACGACGCCTCCAACTATAACTACTGGCGGTAATGATACTTTTGGTGCTGCTAGTTATCGTGCTAATATTCATTTACACATACCAGCTGGCACTATGGGAGCATACGTTACCGATGCTGGTGCTTTATGGACTGGTTTTATGTCGGTAACAGAAGATGCATTAAGTATCTCTGATTTTGAGTTAGCTAACGAGGTAAAAGTTGTTAATACTTTGAATGCATTAAAGATAATCTCTACAGGTGTAGCCAGATTAGAAAACTATACCATTTACAGTATTACAGGTGCTAAAGTAAAAAAAGGCACAAATAATACTATAGCAATAGATGCGCTGTCTAGTGGGATTTATATTTTAGAACTTAATTTTGATACAGGGAAACTTACTAAAAAGTTTGCAAAGTAAATTACTTATTATGCTATTAATCATTTTATTAGCTACTTTGGTTTCCCTTATTTTAGTAACCGCAAGCGTTTTAATTAAAGTGCTTGCGGTTTTGTTCTTTATTTAGTTTTTTGTTTCTATCAGATATCTTATATTCTGGTTTTTATAAATAACAATTAAGATTATATTGTTAATTAGCTTAAAATACGTCCTTGCTTCCTATGAAAATCATTAACATCCTTATTGTATTTTTAATAATCTCCTTGTTTTTTCCAGTTTCCGCTATTGCTCAAAATAAATATATGGATAGTCTTCATGTAGAATTACAAAATCATAAAGAGCGAGATACTACAAGAGCAGATATTTTATACGATTTGGCATTTACCTATTTTCAACGAGATATGAAATTAACAAATTTATATATTGACGAAGCCGAAGCCATAAATGATAGCTTAAACTTTACGAGAGGGAAAGCTAATATTTTTTATATAAAAGGCATTATTGAAAGTAGAAAGTCTAACTATGCTGCCGGGTTAGATTATTATAAGCAGTCTCTTAAATTATTTGACAGTCTTAATGATGAAAAGGGAATGGCGTCTTTATATAATGCAATAGGAGTCTCACACTATCAGCAATCACAGTATGATGAGGCATTAAACTATTACAATAAAGCATTGCTAATATATGAAGCCATGCATGCTAAGAAAAAACTGGTTGCAAGTTTATTAAACATAGGAACTATATATGCAGAAACAGGACAATATCCGGAAGCTATTTCTAATTATAAAAAAGGATTAAATTATAGTAGAGAAATAAACCACGAATATGGTATTCCGTATGCGCTTAGTAACCTAGGTATCGTTTATAAATATTTAGGAAATTTTCCACTTGCGATAGAACATTATAAGCAAGCTTTTGCGTATTTAGAAAAAGAAGGAGATACCATTGGCATGTCAAATGAACTCAATAGTCTTGGTACTGTCTATAGATCTATGGGTAAATATGATAAAGCTCTAGCGTATCACAACCAGTCTATAGATTTTCAGTCCAATAACGGAAGTAAAAGCCTAATAGCAACCAATAAAGCAAACATAGGTCTTATATATAAAAGCAAAAAGGAATACACTAAAGCGCTTCAATTTATTAACGAATCTTTACTGATAAGTCAAGATATTAATGCTGTAAAACAAACTTCTATCTGTTTAAAGAACATTGCTGAAGTTCACTTACTGCTTAAAAAACCAGCGATTGCAAGAGAGAATTATATAAAGTCGATGAATATCAGTAAAGAAATTGGTGACCAGCAAGGCTTAGCGGAAACCTATTTAGGAATTGCAGCAACCTATTTAGAGGAAAAGCAATATAAAAAAGCGCTTTCCTATACTTTAAAAGGAGAAGAGATTGCTAATAATTTGAAGGTGCTTCCTTCTCAAAAAAAAGCATCCGAATTACTTTTTCAAATTTACGAACATCAAGGAGATTATAAAAAAGCTTTGATAAACCATCAAAAGTTTAAAGCAATTCAGGACAGCCTTTTTAATAAAGAAAATATTGAAAAGATTACGCAATTAGAATATGAATATAAGTACAAGCAACAATTAGATTCTTCTCGTATTAGAGAATTACAATTAACAAAAGTAGTAACAGCGACTAGTAAAGATTTACAAAAATCTAAGCAAGATTATTTATGGGCAATTATTGGATTTCTTTTGGTTTCCATACTTTTGGGAGGCATTATTTTCTATCAAAAATTAAAAAATATAAAATCTAAAACACAAAATATAGTTATCGAGCAAAAGTTGTTGCGTTCTCAAATGACGCCGCACTTTATATTTAACTCGCTTTCCGTTTTGCAAGGCATGATTTTAAATAAAGAAGAAAAAAAATCTGTTTATTATCTCTCGAAATTTTCAAAACTACTCCGTATTATATTAGAAAACTCCAGAGATAAAACGGTTTCCTTATCTCAAGAATTGACAGCCATTCAAAATTATTTAGCCCTTCAGAATTTAGAAAATGACGCCTATCAATCTACTGTTTTAGTCGAAGACAGTATTGATATTCCTTTATTTGAAGTACCACCAATGCTCATTCAGCCCTTTGTAGAAAATGCTATAGAGCACGCCTTTGTAGATCAAAATGAAAACAGAAAAATAGATATTCGTTTAAGTTATTTAGAAAAAAAGCTAATTTGTACTATAATAGATAATGGGGTAGGAGTTGCATCTAAAAAAGAAGGGAAGAATAAAAATAAAAAATCATTATCTACACTAATAACTTCGGAACGGTTAGAAGTATTATCTAAAGATTTTAATATGCAAGGTTCTGTGTCTATAGAAGATAGAAAAAAATATAACGAACAAGGAACCATTGTTACTTTAATAATTCCGTATAAAACAGTAGCTTAATGAAAACACTACTAGTAGAAGATAAAGCATATATTAGAAAAGGACTGCTTAATTTATTGCAATTAATAGATGCCAAAGTAGAAGTAATTGGCGAGTGCGAATCTGTAAAAGATGCCGTTATAGTAGCAAATGCTTGTAAACCAGATTTAATTTTTTTAGATATTAATCTTCTAGATGGTACTGCTTTCGATTTTTTAGAACAAACAGAAAACTTAGCGTTTAAAGTAATATTTATAACCGCTTATGAAGAATTTGCACTACAAGCTTTAAAAATGGGAGCTGTAGATTATCTTTTAAAACCTGTGGATGTAGAAGAACTGGAACTAGCATTACAAAAAGTAG
This sequence comes from Lacinutrix sp. WUR7, assembly GCF_016864015.1. Taxonomy (NCBI): domain Bacteria; kingdom Pseudomonadati; phylum Bacteroidota; class Flavobacteriia; order Flavobacteriales; family Flavobacteriaceae; genus Lacinutrix; species Lacinutrix sp. WUR7. The sequence goes on from NZ_CP045067.1 coordinate 3,226,911, forward strand.
AAAAATTACCTATTGCCACACAAAGACAGCAAATACAAACCGTAAAAGAAGCTTGGAATAAGGAAGATAACACCTTAGTATTATCGCTTCATGATAGCTTTCAGGTGGTAGATTTAAAGGAATTAATGTTCTGTGAATCAGATAAAGGATATACCACGTTTTATTGTAGCGATAATAAAAAGTATTTGGTTTCCAAAACCTTGAAGGAATTTGAAGAACGACTAATTACAGCTAATTTTATTCGTCCACATCAATCGTTTATAGTCAACTTAAAATTTATTGATAAGTATGAGAAATCTGGAATTATTCATTTGAAAAATGGTAAAAAAATACCAGTATCCTTTAGAAAAAAAGAACACTTTGTAACTACATTTTTAAATTGGAATAATAGTTAGCCTAAATATTAATGTAACCAACAAAGGCGGTTCACTACTCTTATTTCTCAAATATAGGCGATCGTATAAACACTTTTTATGTAAGTATCTATAGAGGGAAGTATAATATTTATTCCGATTTCTATAAAAAAATTACTCTTTAATAAAACGTTCTATCTGAAGGTTGTTTGCCTTGTAAATTTTCATGAAATACACATCAGTAAGAGATGTCTTAATCAAAGGATGTTGCTCCTTTAAACATAGGATCCATTTCTATAACTAAAGAAACATCCCAATTATTAATGGGTTGATTAAAATTATCCGCTCCCTCAAACATTCTAGACATATTTCCATGTGTTTTATAGGAAATCATTGAAAAAAATAAAAGATTTCCATTATTTTTGTACTTGATACACTATGCATAAATACTGAGATTTGTTAGAGAAAACACAGCAATTACCCCAAGAGCAATTAATAGATGCCGATTATTTCATTTACTGTTTAGAAGCAGTGGAAGACATAGAGATAGATACCGTTACCGAAGCACAAAAAAAATTAGAACAACTAACCACGCAATATGGCGTAGCCAGTATTTATAATACATGCGACACCATTGAAGGATTAGAATCGAGCTTAAATGCATTGGTATTGGATGATCATCATTTTAAAGACTACGAAATAATTTACATGGTTATAACAGGGGAAGCAAATAGTATTTGTTTAAATGACTATTACTATAGTCTACAAGAAATTGCAGAAATGTTTGAAGGACGATTAGAAGGAAAGATTTTACATTTCTCCAATGCAAAAGTTCTAGATTTAGACGCAGAAGAGGCACAATATTTTTTGGATATCACTGGAGCAAAAGCAGTTTCTGGATATGGAAATGCATCTAATGGAATAACTAGTTCACATCTGGATATGGCATTCTTTAACTTATTTAAAGAAGATGATAATATGCTAGATGTTGTGGAAGAGCTGCATCAAAGGCATCACAAAATTTGTAATTTACTAGATTTTAGAATGTATTATTAAACGAAAGATCTTATTATAAATATGGTTCCTGTTAAAACTATTCATAAAAAAGGTGGAAATCTAAAAAAGAATAAAGACGTCTTGTAAATTTGTATACATATAACCATTAACACATACTAAAATGAGTACACAACGCTTATTAACTCCATATAATAAAAATTTACATTTAAAAAACAGAGTCGTTATGGCACCTATGACGCGTAGTCGTGCAGATAACGAAGGTAAAATAGCAACAGATGAATTACAAGGGTTGTATTATGAGCAACGTGCTTCCGCTGGTTTAATTATTACGGAAGGTTCTCAAGTATCGGAACAAGCAGTAGGATATATTAATACACCCGGAATTTATACCGACGCACAAGTGGAAGGTTGGAAAAAAGTAACCAAGCGTGTACACGATAAAGGCGGAAAAATCTTTATTCAGTTATGGCATGTTGGACGCATGTCGCATCCAGATTTTCATCATGGCGAATTACCAGTTTCGGCTTCTGCCTTAAATCCCAATTCAAAATCGTTTACTCCAGAAGGTTTCAAAGATACTGTTACTCCAAAGGAAATGACTATTGCCGATATAAAGCGAACGGTTACAGATTTTAAAAATGCAGCTGCCAATGCAGTAAAAGCAGGTTTTGATGGTGTAGAAATTCATTCTTCCAATGGCTATTTATTTCATCAATTCTTCAACGGAACATCCAATATAAGAACAGATGAATACGGCGGAAGTATGGAAAACAGAACCCGTTTTTTCTTTGAAGTTTTAGATGCTATGAAAGAAGTGATTCCGCAGGAAAAAATTGGTGTACGTTTTAATCCGTCTTTAGATGGTTTATTCGGAATTACCATGGATAAGGATACCATTCCAACTTTCGAATACCTTATTAAAAAACTAAACGATTACGATTTAGCCTACGTGCATTTATCAGAACCGTTTACAGATGTTTCTGAAAATCCTTTTGCGGTAACAGAAATAGCAAAACACTTTAGACCATTATACAACGGTACTTTAATGATTAACACCGCGTTTGATCAAGATAAAGGAAACAAAGTATTAGAAGCTGGTGATGCAGATTTGATCGCTTACGGAAAGCTATTTATCTCTAATCCAGATTTGGTAGAACGTTTTGAAAACCATTTAGAATTAGCAGATTGGGACCAAGACACCTTTTATACAACAGGAGCAAAGGGATATACCGACTATCCTATGGCTTCTAAGTCCATTAAATAAGCAGACTACTATATAAGAAACCACTTTTTAGAATAGTCCTTTAATAAAACAGCATCTAAGTTATTTAGATGCTGTTTTTGTTTTTGATTAAAATGGAATGCACGAGCTCTTATTTCTAAAATTTAACAGAGCAAGTAAACTCTTTTTAGAGCAACGCCAAAGTTCTTTACTGTTTAATAAATTTATGAGTTTCACTTTTGCTTAAACTTTTTGTTTTAATAAAATAAACGCCAGAATTTAATTTATTTAAATCCAAATTAATTTCTGTTTTGTCTGAGAGTAAATCTATTTCTTTGACTAGATGCCCATTAATACTATAAATACTGATTTTATTAAATGCATTTTCACTTTTTATAGTCATTGTATTAATAACAGGATTTGGATATATAGCAATACTTGCATCATCAAAACCAAAGTCGACTACACTAAGTGCATTTTCAATAGTAGTTACTTCATTGTTAGTAATTATTGGAAAATTGAAATCAAAATAAATTTCTGCACTATTTTCAAATGAGTTGCCTATAGTTAATGTATTTAGTGTCTTAATTTTAAAAGTAATATAACCATCATTATTAACATCATCAAAAGGTAGGTTTATATTTTCAAAGATAAATTCTACAACATTTGTATCTTTTATTCTTGTAATAAAATTGTGACTAGCATGTATTGGAATTAAAGAAGAAATATCAAACATATTTTGATCTATAATATCTTTTACTACAATATTTGTAGCATTTGCTGTTCCATTGTTTTCAAATCTAATTAGATAATGAACATATTCCCCAACTTTTTCTTCGAAAATAGTTTTTCCCTCTATACAAGTTTTATGGTTTGGATCAAAAGAATTTACAACTGTTTGATTAAAAGTAAAAGTATTGTCTATTTCTGTTTGGTCATTTATTATTGGGTTAATTGTTACATCAAAAATTAAAACATCATCACTATTAAGAGGAAAATCTAAATCTGTTGGCGTATTTAAGTTTGCCGTTAATGTAATTTCTCTCATCTCAAAAGGGAGTAAATCCGTGTAATTCCAAGTTAATGAATTCACGTTTTGTGAATCAAAAGTAGGATTTGCAGAAACAATATCCATAAAATCATCTTGAAATATAAAATCAATATTACCTGAAAGTGTAGTGTTACCTTTATTCTTATAAACGATTTTATATTCTGTATCAAATCCAGGTATAGCTTGTTGTAAAGGAATAATTACTATTTCTAGATCATTATGTATTCCATTTGCTGTAATACAAAAATCCTGTATATTGGTATTGTTATTAGTATCTGTAAAATTTATTGTAGCATCTATTGGAGAAACGTTAAAAAATGCTGGATTTTCTAAATTTGGTGTTATGGTGAAATCACCATCTAAAGTATAGAAATTATATTCTCCTGTGGCAGTAGTAAACATTGTTCTAGTACTTGTACCATCATCAATGTTTACTCTAAGAAATGGAAATGCACTATCGTTTGCGTCGCAGCCATCATTTTGAATATCGTATGTTATTTTTCCTGTTATAATGTTGAAATTTCCTCCAGGTAAAAATGAGCAATTGGAGTTGACGTTAACTATCATCCCATTATTAGTGAAATAAGTATTTAAAGCATTTATTTCATTCTCATCTGCACATACAAATTGTAAATTAGGGTTGTTAGTAGAGTTAAAATAAAAAGAATTATCATAACCCATTGTATTACCATTCTTTAAATTAAGACTTATCAATTGATTATTTTGACATGCTAATCTATATAAGTTAGTACTAATACTTATATCTAATGCAGTTATATTATTATTATAGCAGTCTAAACGAAGTATATTAGTATTGTTAATATTTAAAGTGGATATATTATTATTAAAGCAATACAATACACCTAAATTAGCGCTGTTACTAACATCTAAATCGGTAAGGTTATTATTTTCACACTGAAAATTAACAAGATTAATATTATCACTAACATCTATAGTTGATAGGTTATTATTTGCACAGTATAAGTCATTAAGGTTAATGCTATTATTCACATTTAAATTAGATATATTATTATTTCCACAGAATAATCGCTCTAAATTAATATAGTTACTAACATCTAAATCTGGTAAACTATTATTTTCACAATGTAACTCCACTAGATTAATATTATTACTAACACTTAAACTTATTATTTGATTATTATCACAATTTAGGTATGTTAAATCAACGTTGTTTTCAACATTTAAACTTGTAATTTGATTATAAGAGCAATTTAAAAATGTTAAATTAATAAAACTTTCAATTCCAGTAAGATTTGAAATACTTGAAGAAATCACTTTTAATTCACTTACCTGTAACGCCTCACTTTCTTGTATCTCTCCATCGTTATTAGCATCAACCTTAAATCTATTTCCACTTAAATTCCAAGCAGTAAAATTATCAGTATTCGCTTCTAGTAATTTAGCTTTAAAATTAGCATCAGGTATATTTACAATTTGTGCTTCTATAGAAAAAGAAACAATAACTAGTATTAAAAAAAATAAGTTCTTCATGTGGGAAATATAATATAAAAACTATTTGTTTGCTTTTTTTTTATATATCTCACTTGAGCTCATAAAATTTTGATAAAACAATAGGCTATTTTAAGAGAATTACCCAGGGGATGATTCGGATAAAATACAATGCGTAGTAAGTGGATGCTTGTAATGGGATACAACATTTACTAAATGATAGTTCTGGATTAAACAGGAATTACTTATAACTTATCGCTATTTTATATAACGTCGGATTATAAAACATTTTTGTTTTAGAATGGCCTGCGTTATGTGCACTTTGCTTTGGTAAAAGCGAAGTAGCAAATTCTACTTTTTCTTCTATAATTTTTCTCTACAATGTTAATGAAATCGAGTTTGCGAGATTCAAGAACACCTCTAAAACAATATTAACCTTGTGATTAAACACTCTTTTTACGAAATCGAAGAATGAGATTCATGAATTCCAATTTATTAGAATAGACAAACAATGAATAAACGACGATAGGAGAGAAGTGAAATGTGTGTGGAATGAGTTTATAAGAACTAATACTCATTTCTTCATTAATTGACATGTTTCATTATTTAAAATTATTAAATTCGTTAAAAAAATATAAGATGTTTAAAAATATTATATATATACTTTTAGTTGCTTGTGTAATTTTTTCTTGTGATAACGATAACGAAGAAGATAATCTTCCTCCATTACCTATTGTCGAGACCGTTGGAAGTCAAGTTTTTTCTAGTGGAGGCGTTACATTACAAGGCAATATTAGTAATCTAGGTGATAACCAAATAACTGCTTTTGGTTTTGAGGTTGAAACACAAGGAAATAATGTCTATTATAATGTAAATCATCAAGTAACATTACCTGCAACACAAGGTATATTTGTAGTCGAAATTCTGCAAGGTTTATATCCAGATTTAGAATATCATTTTACAGCTTATGTAACAACCGATTTAGACACCTATCGAGGTGAAACATTAAGCTTTTTCTCAAACGGAAGTGCAGACCCAATAATGGAGCAGTGTACGCCTAATATTGCTCATATTGGAGACACGGTAGTTTTAAGTGGAGAAAATTTCCCAACAGATATTAACGAATTAGAATTAAAGTTTGGGGATTCTTATGCTCAAATAGAATCTACTACAGAAACAGAAATAACCTTTACGGTTCCTAGACCAGAAGGCGATTTAAGAGGATTAGAAATTTCATCTTATGGTAATCAAGTAATAGAAAATGGGTTGCTAGATCTACACCAACCAATAATCACTAGTACTAATCCAGCAACAGCTTTTTTTGGAGAAACCATATCTATAATTGGAGACCATTTTAATAATAATATTTATAATACAAGCGTTAGCATTGGGGGAATTGATGCGCAAGTTTTAAGTACTTCCAGAAACGAAATTCAAGTAATAATCCCAGAAGATGTCAATTATTCAAATAGCATAATAACAGTTTATGCTCAAAATCAATATGTAAATTATAACAATTTTAATATTAAAGTACCAGAATTTGTAACGGTTCCAAATCAAGTTTATACAGACCAAAATTTTTTGGTAACAGTAGATCAAACATATGAGAATAAAAATTTGTTTTTAATAGACGGAAAAGAATATTATCCAACTATAATTGACGATACAACGTTACAATTCTATATTTATAGTAGTCAAAGTTTTGTCCAGCGTGATATTACATTAAAATGGGTAATTAATGATATCGAAGTTGTTTCAGATCAATTATTAAACCTAAGTAATCCCTATTATAAAATTAAAGATGGATATAACAATAACTTCCCGTTTGCCAAATATGATGTATTTACAATAAATAATGAAGCAGTAATAATAGGTGATATAGCCTATACAAATCCATTAAAATACATATACAAGTATAATGATGTAACTAGAACTTGGACAAATCAATCGCAATTAAATAGTAATGGATCGCCTTATTCTTTTGGATCTGGTGGTGCGTCTTTTGTTTACTCAGAAAACACAAATTTAATTTTTGGGTTACGAAGCAATGGATTTGCTCAAGATTTTATTCAAGTAGATATTAGCACAGGTAATGTAACAGAATTAACACCAAATAATCAAAGCAATTATTATGGTAAAGGATTTGCCTATCAAAATAAAGTGTTTTACACTATGCCATTAACAAGTGATTTATGGGCATATGATATAAACAATCAAACCTGGTCCGTAATTAGTACGTTACCCTATAATATAACACAATATAGAAATCAATATATAACACCAATTGTAGTTGGTGATTATGTCTATATCGCAAATGGATCGGATGATAGTCAATTTAATGACTTTTGGAGAATGAATTTAAACACCTATCAATGGGAACAATTATCAAATAATCCAAGTCCTAGTAAAAGTGCTGCTGTTTATTTAAGAAACAATCAATTACATTTTGTTGGTACCGAAGTTTGGAAGTATGATTTAGTTACACAAAACTGGGGAATTATGCCTAATTCCGGAATTACAAACAATCCCTACGACCATGGAACAGATGTTTTTATCCAAAATAATATTCCTTATGTGATTTACCGAGAGGATTTTACAAATGTGTCCTATTTAAACTTGTTTTTTGGTGATCTAGTAGATTAATATATATGTAGTCTAGGAAATCACTTATATTAGAAATAACTTATCGCTATTTTATATAACGTCAGATTATAGTGCATTTCTGCACTATAATGTTCTGCGTTATGTAACTTTGCTTTGGTAAAAGCATAGTTTAAACTACTACATTTTCTTATTTTTTTCTTCTCAAATGTTTCCCTACGATGTTAATGGAACACTCTTTTTACGAAGCGACGATAGGAGAGTAGTGGAATGTGTGTGGAATGGACTTTGAAATATTTATTTTAATTTCTTTATTAAAGCTGAAACTTTTGATTTATGTCTTTTAGTTGGTTTATTTAAGTTAGATGTAAGCTTAAGGATATAATCAATAGTACTTTGGTATAAATCCTTTTTATTTAGCTTTAAAAAATTATTCAAGTAGTTTGTATTAATTGGACTTTGTTTATAATAATCAACATAGCTTTTCATTATTTTATTAAATGATGATTTATGAATATGTTTTTTTGCAGAAAACACCCAATCGTATGGTGGATATTTCTCAGAACAGATTTCTAAAAGTAGATTTTCTTGGACTTTCGAACTGTGTTGGACACCAATAAATCGAACAAATTTTTGAAACTTACTGAAGTTGTTTTGGGCTTTCAGATAGTTTACAAAAGAATTACCTATTAATTCTTCGTTATTCAATTCATAAAGATTATAAACGTAATTTTCTAACTCTTTTGAGCTTAAATTATCAACAGAAGCAAAAAATAAATCTTTATCCTTTTCATAAATTAGCCCTAACCAATCACTTGGATACTTCATGAGTGTTGGATATCCCTTGTAGGTAAAAAAGTACTTAAATATATTATCAATTAATATACTCTTTTGAGCACTTGAAAGGCCTTTTTTGCCTTTGGTTTTATTGTACATTAACATAAGTGTTTTATAAAACATTGTTGCATTTTGCACTTTTAGCTTGCTAATAATTATATCGAAAAAATTCCAACTATAAGGACCATAATATTTTACAATTTTTTGATAAACAGTATTAATTCCTAAACTTAACTTTTGATAATCTACTTTTATAAAATGTGAGTTAAAATATTTCTCAAAATTTGCATCTGTAGCAAATTCATTATTTAATTTCATATAATTAAAAATCAAATCAGAAAAGACAATGTAGAAATCAATTTCTTCATCGTTTAGACCACTTATATATTCTTGATTTAGTTTTGTTTGAATGGTATTGAATAGAACTTCATCTATATCTAGAATTCCAGAATCAACTTTAGGAAACAATTCATTTAACCTATTAACAATGTCTTTAGTTTCAAAGATTCCCTTTGCAGTTGTAGCTTTTAAATTATATTCTGATTCAAGTTTGTTAAAAAAGTAGTGAGCATATTCAGTAAATATTAATGAATCCTTAATGTACTCTTTTTCAATATATTTATCTGTAATATCTATAAGTAAATCAGTTACTTTTTTATCTTCTATTTTATTTTCATTTAATAACTCCAGCATTTTGTCAATGAAATTTGAATCGAGCAATGAATGGGTAATTTCTATATTTTCCTCAAATACTTTATAATCTTTTAATAGCAAATTATCATCTAAAATTTTACGTTTTAAATTAGTGCTTAATCCTTTAATTAACTCTGGATGGCTTTCAAAAACTTTAATAAAAACCTGTATATTTTTATGTATTCCTTTTATAGTTGTATCGGGATTAATCGATTTTTTAAGATATTCAAATAGTTTATCATAAGGTTTCTTGAAGTTCAACTCAAAATAAAACCATTTAGCAGACTCACAATACAATTTAAAATTACTTAGGTTTGTAATAATATCATTAAATTGATTGTTTGAGAAAATCCTATTTATGAAACTGTATGACTTTAAATTATCCTTAATTTCAGTTTGAAATTTTTCATAAGTCAAGATGTTGAATAGCATTTCTGAAACAGGAAAAGCTATTGATTTATAATCTTCGAATTTATTACTATTATAATCATAAACACTTTCTATTTGATTAAGCAACAACTTAACATTTTCTGTCTTTATATCTCCCTCAATATCAATTGATAATAACTCAAAAATTTCATTTATTTCTCCATTTTCAATAAATTCACGAAGTTCATCTGGTATATCTTTATCTCTATCTATATTTAGAATGAAAGGTTCAACATTATTAAAATGAACGTCAATATTTCGCTTGAAAAATCTTTTTTGATTTCTAGTTAATGTAAAATCTTTATTGTCAATCTTAACAATAAATTTATCTTCTAGTTGAGTAGTTTCATACTTTAAAGCTGTATTAACTTTATTCAAAAAATTGATATCGTCAAGAACTCTTTTGAAGAGTAAATTCCATTCTTGTTTAATTATTAAAAGTTTAATTAAAAAATCATCTGCTTGATTAGTATAATCTAATTTAACATAGTCTTCTTTAATCTGTCTTTCTAATAAATCTCTTTCGGTTTGAAGATTATTTAAGAACTGTATTATTTTTCTTGGATTAGTTGTAAATTCTTGACAGATAAGTCTTATTCCAATGTTCGATAACTTAAGATTATAATCTTCGTTTATGGCTTTTGTGAATCCAACTAATTCTTTTGGTGTGAATTTTTTTAATCTAATTATTTGATGAAAGATTTTTCTTAAATATTCATCAGCATCATCTGAATCACCATTCAAAAAAGATGTTATTCCGTTTTCGTCAACTGGTAGAATAAAAATGATATTATCATTCTCTAAAAAGTTTTTAATTGATGATAAAGTGATCATAAGATTATCTTTATCACATCTATCAAGATTGTCAATTACAACTACCATTTTCTTAAATATAGTTTTGCTAACAATTTTATTTTTAATTTTTTTAAGAATATTCATTTTAGATATACCAAAAATCTCATTGGTTATATCTCTAAAAGTATCTTCAAATTTTTCTGGCTCAATTATTTTAGTTTGCCTTGTTATATGTGGTATAACTCTGAAAAAATTACCAGATATGGTAAATATAAAACTTGAAAATATTGAAAATACAAGTAGAAGAAATTTTTCATTACCTGATAAACTTGAAAAAAAGAAACTATAAACCAATATAATTATTATTAGTCCTATTGCATAAGGCAACAATTTTTGATATTCAGGTTGAACTGTAGTCTTATTGCTGTCTTCTTTTGTAATATCTTTATAAAGTATTTCTTCTAAATCAGTTTCAAGTATAGCTGAGAATTTTTCATTCAAACTTCTTATAAAACTTCTCCTGAAATCATCATTTGAATATTTCCAGGCATCATATTTGAAATAGGCAATTTTATCATTTTCATCTACATCATTGTTTTTTCCTATAAAATTTTCTAATGTTTTTATTATTGTAGATTTTCCACTTCCCCAACCACCAAATAATCCAATATTCTGTTTTCCTTTTGATTGTTTAATAACTTCAAACAAAGTTTCAGCATAAGGTTTTGTGCCAAGTAAATCTTGATTTTCCGAATCTGACAAATCAAATTCTTTATCTTCTATAAATTTTATACTCATAAATTATAATTTCAAAAACATTTAATATAAGTAATATATTATCAGTATGTTATAACTATTCTATTACTTTTTAACATAGTTGTAAACTAAAAACGACCTCAGAAAATTTTGGTAAAACAATAGGTGAGTGAAGCGTACATATTTTAGGGGTTTAGTAATAAAGCTTCTTAACAGTTATAAATAAACAACGAATTTCAAAGCACTATTAACTAGTCACAATGTTTCCTAAAATATAGCGTAACGAGCCGTAATTGTTTCCAAAAGTTTATGCAGTCTTGATTTTTTTGTTTCTTTTTTTATCAAGAAAAAAAGAAAAGAAAGTATAAAAATGTATCTTGTTATCTATGAATACTCTCAATGAAAATGCTTTAAAATTTATGAATTCAGAGCTTGAAAAGGTTCAAATTAAAGTTACAGTCAATGAAAGTGGGAGAGAAGCAGTAGACTTTGTTATTGAGTCCAAAAGTGGAAAACAGTATCAATTATTGTTTAAATCTATTGATTTTGGTATAGAAAGAAGTATTAAGATTCCAAAACAAGATTTAGGTGAACTAAAAGAAAACCTTTTAATTGGATTAGTTCTTTTAATTGAGAGCGAAGCGAAAGTTTTATATCTAATTCCCTCAACAGTATTTTTAAATCCAAACTCAATATTTATTAGTAATGACGTAATGTTAGCACATTTATCTAATTGGGAAATTAGTGTATTTACAAACGCAATTCCAGAATTAAGTAAATATGCTTTAGAATATATGATTGATAAACTTTAAATCATATCTATAAACATTATGTAAAATAGAATTTCAAAAAAAGTTGAATTGAAATTATAAATAGAACAAGTGTATAGAAATTTATTTTTCTTAAATTTTATACTCTTGTGGTAATCTACGAGAATCACATAGAAAAAAATATTAACTATAAACATCAAGCTACGAGAATTATGGTAACATCAAAAATCTAGCTTTTTTTTGGCGTTGGCTTTGCGGTTGGGAATTGTGTTTTTAAAAATTTAATGCAATAGCATAAATTATTTAAAAAAAGCAATCGAGCGCAAAGGCAGCGGCAATTTTACATAACGACTAATTATAGTTCAAATTTCTAGTTCTGAAGCTTCTTGATAAATCGCGTATTTGAAAAAACTTGAACCATTGTACAGAATATTCAATTTATACGAGAAGTAAAATACTAATGTTTAATGACCCAAGTACAAACGTTTATTGTGAATACAACACATTGTGGGATATTTTACATAATATTGAATTATAGCTATCTAATTGTATTACATATAATTTGTACTATAATGGCCCGCGTTATGTAACTTTGCTTGGGTAAAGCAAAGTTTACTTACTATAATTTTACTTAAAGAAATCTCTAAAAAGTTTATAATACACTGTAATGGAGCACTCTTATTACGAAGTGACGTAGGAGCGTAGTGAAATGTGTTGAAATGGGTTTTTAACTAAAAAAGTGAACTCTGGTGCATTGAGGTTAACTATACATGGCTTTACTATGGAGTATCTATGAAGTATCCATTAACTAAGCATCTCTAAATTCTTATATAAATTAAGAAATAGATTAAAAAATTTAACATTATTTAGCATTTTGCAATGTAATAAGTCTGATAAATACTTCGTTATCATATTATTGCAACTACCCACACACATAATTTCCACAAAACTGTAACGAAAATCAATAGGCCTATTGATGATTATTAATTCTTTTTAAAAAAGAGAATTGAAATTGTTTAACTAGAGTTCTTACGCTATTAATTAAGCTCATAAAATGAGTTATAGTATTGGCTCATAATATTTAGAAATTATGGCAAAGCAAAAAGGTTTTATTAAGTTAAAAGGTTAGTTGGGAAGACTTACTTTTTACAAGAATAACGGAAATGATTTAATTAGAACTACTGGAGGTGTAGATAAAAACAGGATAAAAAATGATCCTGCTTTTAAACGTACTCGTGAGAATATGAGTGAGTTTGGAGCTTCTGCAACTGTTGGAAAAGCACTAAGAATGGGATTTGCAAATATTATTAAAAGCATGAGCGATAATAGTATAGTGGGCAGAATAACAGGACTTATGAAAAAAATAAACTCTGTTGGACCAGGATTAAGAGGGCAACGTGCTTTTGAAATTATGCCAAATAAAATACTATTAGAAGGTTTTGAGTTTAACAAAACAGCGCCTTTAGATGCTATATTTTATGCACCAAATAAAGCACCAACTTTAGATGCGAATAGGAGTGTAGTTACTTGGGTTGTGCCAGATTTTAATACTAGTAATTATATAAACGCACCAGAAGGCGCAACACATTTTAAATTGGTATTGGTTACTACTGTTTTGCGTTACAGCTTGGAAAGAAATCTTGCCTTAAGGAGTTTTAAAATTAAAAAAGGAGTTTTTCCTACAAAAAAAGGGATTTTTCCCTTAAGTCCTAAATTATTTTTTTAGTATATTTACTCTGGACGCATTGAAATTTACATTTTATATACTCAATTCCTCTATTCATAGTTTCTCCCTTTTGATATTAATAGCAAATAACAATATTGGTATGAGAACATGAAAAAAACCCAAGAAGACGAAAAAGGCATTCAACAACCTTCTTTAGTTCCAACATTAGAACTTCCAAAATCTGGAGGAGCTATTCAGGGAATAGGAGAAAAATATACAGCCAATCCAGCAACTGGTACTGGTAACTTCTCGGTTCCTATTGGTGTAACTGCTGGACGTGGCGCTCCACAACTTTCCGTCTCATATAGTTCAGGTTCTGGTAATAGTCCTTTTGGATTAGGATGGGGAATGTCCATTCCACAGATAACCAGAAAAACAGAAAGAAATCTACCATTATATAATGAGGATCAAGATTCAGATACCTTTATAATTTCTGGTGCTGAAGACTTGGTAAAGAAGTTCAACTTAAATGAAGTTTCTAATGAATGGGAAGAAGAAACATTCGAACAAGGTGATTATAAGATTAGTAGATATCGCCCTAGAACTGAAGGACTTTTTGCTCGGATAGAAAAATGGTTACATAAAACTTCGGGTGATATTTTTTGGAAATCTATTAGTGGCGAAAATATTACTAGTATTTATGGTGAAACTGTTGAAAGTAGAATTTTTGATTCTAAAAATTCAAAACGAATTTTCTCTTGGTTACTCTGTAAAACATTCGACAATAAAGGTAACATTACGCTATACCAATACAAACAAGAGGATAATGACAATGTTCTAAATTCTCTGTCTGAGGTACAACGAAAAAACAATATTCAACCTCAGAAATACCTAAAACGAATCCTTTATGGAAACAAATCAATGTTTCCTCAAAAAGAATCTGATACTTCTAAATTAGAGTTTCTATTTCAAGTTGTCTTTGATTATGGTGAACATGATTGGGACAATCCTAAAATCGCCGAACAAAACTCTTGGCCTTGTCGTTTAGATGCTTTTTCAAAATACAGAGCAGGATTTGAGATTCGTACACGCAGACTTTGTAAAAGAGTGCTTATGTTTCACACCTTTCAAGGTGAAAATGAAACCGTAGATAAATATGGCATAGGTAAAGAACGACTTATTCAAAGTACAGATATTAACTACGACGAGAATAAAAACATCACACAAGTAAATTCCATTACCAAAGTAGCTTATGAAAAAGAAGGTAGTAATTATATAAAAAACGAAATGCCGCCTTTAGAATTCACTTATTCCAAGGCAACTGTAAATGATACTATAAAAGAAATAGATTCAATAAATACTAGAAATACTCCGCAAGGACTAAGCGGCAATTATCAATTTACAGATTTGAATGCTGAAGGTTTGAACGGGGTTTTAATGGAAACTGCAGGTGCTTGGTATTATAGAAGAAATTTAGGTGATGGTAAATTTGATGGACTAAAGACTATAAGTGAAAAACCTAATTGGAGTAACCTTTCTGGAGGTACACAATTGAGTAATATAGAATCTAACGGACAATTGTATTTAAGTCGTCAAGGAAGCAATGGAGGGTATAGTAAAAGAGACGATGATGGTTCTTGGTCGCCATTTAGAAATTATAATGAACGCGTTAATATAGATTTATCCGACCCAGATATTCGTTACGTAGATTTAAATGGAGATGGTCGGCCTGAAATATTGATTCTTAGAGATGAAGTCTTAAAATGGTATCCCAATAACGGGGAAAATGGTTTCAATAAGGAACAAAGAAACTATACTGGTTTAGACGAAAATCAAGGTCCTGCCAGAATTTTTCAAAATGATTTAGAAAGTATTTTTCTTAATGACATGACTGGTGATGGATTGAGCGATATTGTTCGTATTCGCTACAACGACATTTGTTATTGGCCAAACTTAGGATATGGGAATTTTGGCGAAAAAGTAATCATGGATAATGCTCCACACTTTGAAGCTCCAGATGTTTTTCATCCACAAAATTTAAGGCTTGCAGATATTGATGGCTCAGGAACAACCGATATTTTATACTTAGGAGGTCATATAACACAATACTGGCTCAACCATTCTGGTAATGGGTTTTCAGAACCAATTGAAATTAAAAATTTCCCTCCAACTCATAAGCAAACTACGGTTACATTAGTCGATTTATTAGGAAATGGAACTGCTTGTTTGGTATGGTCAAGTCCGTTGGCTTCCGATGCTCTTTCTCCATGGAAGTACATAGATATAATGAACAGTACAAAACCTTATTTGCTTACCGAGATTCGCAATAATATGGGAAGTGTAACACGTTCAGAATATAAACCATCCACCTACTTCTATTTAAAAGATGAACGAGCAGGTAAACCTTGGGTAACTAAACTACCTTTTCCTGTACATATCGTTCATAAAACAGAGGTTGAAGATTTAATCACAGGACATCGGTTTGTTACGGAATATGGCTATCATCATGGGTATTACGACAGAACAGAAAGAGAATTTAGAGGCTTCGGTTTTGTAGAGCAATGGGATGATGAGTCATTCAAAAATCCTGACAAACTCCATAAAGATGTTATTTATGATAAGCCACGTGTTTGTACCAAATCTTGGTTTCATACTGGCGCATGGGAAAAAGAAATTTCTCTGGAACAACAATATCAAAAAGAATACTGGTTACAAGTAAATAAAGAACGATTCTTGGCTGATTCTGAATTGCTGGATGATGCACCATTAATACCTTGGACTCCACAAGAAATACAAGAAGGGAAAAGAGCTTTAAGAGGACAATTATTACGTTCGGAAGTTTTTACAGAAGATAATACTGATGATAGCGACAAGCCTTATATAGTTACAGAATCTCGATTTCAGGTAAAGCAATTACAGCCGATTAAACTCAATGGGGAATCAAATAAACATGGAGTATATATTAGTTTGCCATTAGAAAAAGTAACTGCCACTTATGATAGAAATGTAGATGACCCACGATTGGCACATGAACTTACTTTAGAAATTGATGATTTTGGCAATGTACTTAAAGCTTCATCTGTTGCATACCCAAGATTGTATGGAAAAGGAACTGATACAGACCATTGCCCAGAACAATATCAACTAAAAATAATCTATACCGAAAATGAAGTCTATAATCAAGATGACTTCAATATAGATTGGTATGTAAAAGGTGTTCCGCTTTCAGCAAAATCTTTTGAGGTAATCTCGATAACGCAATCGCAAACATATCCTCCATTTTTTGAACGAGAAGACTTGATAAGAGATATTCCTTTGGCTACTAAAAAACTGCTTTCTGCTCAAGTAAATTACTATAGATCAGATGATACTGCCAATAGATTAGAACCTTTTGATAGCTTAACTGCTTCGAATTCAGAAAAAATAACAAGATTAGATTTTGGAGTTATAGAATCTCAAATATTGCCTTATGGCTCATATCAACTTATTGTAACAGACGAAATTTTACACAATGCTTATGATGAAAAATTCCCTTCAGCAACAGCGTTTACTAATAACATCATCGTATCATTAAAAAAAGAAAAATATCTCAATGTAGAACTTCCAACAAAAGTAGATACAAACCCTGTTCATCAGGGAAAAATAGAAGGTTATTGGGTTACAGGAGGCTTTGCACAATACGACCCAAATAATTTTTATACCACCACCAAAGTAAAAGACACTTGGGGAAATATTAGTAAAATTACTTTTGATGATATTGGTCTATTACCAATTAAAGTAAAAGACCCATTAGAAAATATAATTACAGCCGAATACGATTACCGCATTCTACAACCGCTTCGTATAACAGACCCAAATGGTAATAAGCAAGAAGTCGCTTATGATGGTTTTGGACGAGTGATTCGAACCGCTATAATGGGAAAATCAAATGAAAATGAAGGAGATGAATTGGATAGAATTAATGCACGAAATATTCATTCATTTGGTGATACAGAGACTAGTATTATAGAATATAATCATGAACGGTTTTGGAAAGAAGGCTTACCAAATTTCGTACATTCTTATACTAGAGAAACACATCATAACGACATAACCCCAGATAATCCGAATCGTTGGATGCAAGCCAGAGTCTATAGTGATGGCTTTGGACAAGAATTACAAAGCAAAGCCAAAGTGGAGCCTGGTGAGGCTAAATACATTGACACAAATGGGGATTTACAAACCAAAGTACTTTCAGACCCTCGTTGGCTATCAAGCGGAAGAACAGTTTACGACAACAAAGGGCAAGCCGTAAAACAATACGAACCTTATTTTAGTACAACTAAAGAATACCAAAAAGAAGAACATATTATAGAATGGGGTGTATCACCATTTATACATTATGATGCTATAGGTAGAGTATATCAAACCGATATGCCTGATGGCACCTTTACAAAGGTAGAATTTACACCTTGGATGTCGAAGACCTACGATGCACATGATACATTATCTACAGCAAGTGAATGGTATCTTAGAATGAAAAACGGAACAGATGCAGAAAAAAGAGCTGCAGACCTTTCTTTAATACATGCAAACTTACCTGCAATTCAAATTTTTGATGTTTTAGGAAGACTTATTCTGTCTAAACAAAAAATAAAGACCACCAAAAAAGCAACTACTAATAAAGAAATTTTAGCCATTAATGATCCTTTAAACATTCCAGAAACTGCAGTTTCTAAAGTAGTGTTAGATACTGTTGGGAATCCTTTGCAAACCTACGATGCTAATAATTTATTGGCACAAGAAGCTGTTTTTGATTTAGCTGGCAGACCTCTAAAAAGCAGTAGTAATGATGCTGGCACTTCTTTTATTTTGTATGCCATAGATAACCAACCAGTTTATTCTTGGTTACCTCGCAAGCAACGCATGCGCATGGAATACGACCAATTTAGAAGACCTACAGAACTTTGGGTAAAAGAAAATGGCGTTGAATCTATAAAAGAAACAACCGTTTATGGAGAACAGTATTCTGCAACTCCAGAGACAGCGAACATGAGAGGGCAAGTATGGAAAACTTTTGATGGTGCTGGATTTGCAGAAATAACACAGTATGATTTCAAAGGAGCTCCACTAGAAAGCAAACGCCACTTGTTTAAAAATCATTTAGAAACTTGGGATATTCCAAAAATAGCCAATCCAAATACGATTACTTTTGAAACATTTATGAGTAAAATAAAATATGACGCTCTAGGCAGACCTACAGAAACTGAAGCTGCAGATGGAAATATTACTCAAAGAGGAAGCCTTACTAGAAATGAATATGACCAAAGTGGTGCTTTAATAAAAGTAAAAACGAAACTTCCTAACGAGACTGTTTTTTCTGAACAAGTAAAAAACATTAGTTATAATGAAAAAGGGCAGCGAGAAAAAATACAATATGGTAATGGTGTTAGTACAGCATACAAATATGCGCCTCTTAATTATCGATTAATTAATATTAAGACTACTAATCACAACCAAAGTGGTGCATTATTACAAGATATTGTTTACACCTATGATGCTTTAGGGAATATTGTAAGAATTGAAGATTTAGCACAAGAAACCATTTCCTATAACAATCAACAAATAAAACCAATACAAGAATTTGAATATGATAGTCTTAACCGATTGATTTATGCAAGCGGAAAAGAACATATAGGGCAACAAAATAATGCGGAGCAATTAAAAATACCTGCTGAAATTAGTTCAAGTAATAAACCATCTGCAAATGATTTAAATGCTTTACAAAACTACACCCAAAGTTATGTTTACGATAAGGTAGGTAATATTTTGCGTTGGAAACATTTAGGTAATGCACCTTATACACGCGATTATCAGTATGATTATTTTACCGCACCTAACCCAAGTAAAAACCTTTTTGGGACTAGTAATCGTTTAGTGAAAACAGTACAAGGTAACAAAACAACTGAATTCGATTATGACGAAGCAGGTAACATATTACAATTAAGTAATCATCAAAATCCAATGGATTGGAATTTTAAACACCAACCTGTTTTTATGGATTTTACTACAACAAAACAAGCACATTATACCTATTATGCTTCGGGTGAACGCATTAGAAAAATACTATTAAATGGAACACGAGTAACCGCAGAACGCATCTTTTTAGGTAATTTAGAAATATACAGAGAATGGCAAGGCAATACCATAACCAAAGAGCAAACAAGTTTTCATATAGCAGATGATAGTGGGAGAATTTGTGTAATAGAAAGCATTACTAAAAATACAGCTTCTAACCCTACTACTTATGAGTCAGTGGGCAATAAAACATATCGTTACCAATTAAGCAACCACTTGGGTTCTGTTGGTCTTGAATTGGATGCTATTGGAAACATTATTTCTTTTGAAGAATATCACCCTTATGGCACTACCTCATTTTATTGGAAAAACACCAACATAAGCCAAAAGCAATACAGATATACAGGTAAAGAACGCGATGAAGAAAGCGGACTCTCTTACCATTCTGCCCGTTATTATATGCCTTGGCTAGGTCGTTGGCTTTCTGCTGATCCAGCTGGTATGATTGATGGCTCTTGTTTATATCAATATAGTTTGAGTAATCCAGTAATGTTTAGGGATGAGAATGGTAATCGAGCATCAAATCCTAATTCAAAAAATAGAGACTCCGAAAACCATCCTGAAGAAGAAAAAATTGATGATCATTACATCCTTTATACTCTTATATTTTATAAGCGTAGTGGTAAAAGAGTAGATAAAAGTTGGGTGACATCTGAAAAGAATATAAAGGGTGATAAATTTGTTGTCTCAACTCAACTAGAAGGGGATGTTAATGAGTATGGAGTTCAAAATACGTATAGTAATTCGGGCTATAGTGCCGATGCTGTAAATATGTATATTTTACTTTGGGAGAAGAGTAAGACGGAAATGATGCTTAGTAATCCGATTCATAGGAAGGCTGCAAGCATTTATACGAAAATTAAAGAAAGAGAACAACTTCAACTAATTGGAGATGTTTTATCGGTTGTGGCTGGAATAGTAACTATAATTGCTTCTTTAGGAACATTAACTGGTCCAGTTGCTGCAGCTGGAGCATTAAAAACATCTAGTCAATTATACTCCGCAGTTGGTTTAATCTCTGGTATTTCTTCAACTGGTTTAAATATTACTAAGGTTACACTAGACTTAAAAGGCGATTATCTGGCATCTTCTAAAATACCAGGGAGTGTATCTTATGCCATCGGGCAGCAATTTGATGAGCTATATAAGAATCTTATAGATGAAAATTATGAAGGAAATAATTTTGCTACTGTACTTGGCTTAGCAGAAGGATTTCTTCAAATAGGGTGGGCTGCAAAACTAAAAGAACTTGGTGTATCTGATACATTAGTAGGTAGTGCTATGGTACTAGCTTGGATGAGTGCAAATGGAGCTGATATGAAAGACTTTGAAAAAAATAAGGAAGAATTTTCGTCAATTTATAAAGAATATAAACTAATTGAACAAGCAAAAAAAAGAGATGAAGATCTACCAATTGTTACCCTAGAAAATTAATAATTAAAATACAAAGCTGACAGTATTACTTGAAAATTCGGAGAACAATAGACGCCTAGATTAAAAATAAAACATTTCGCCCTTGTTGGTATTATCAACAACATGCATAAATAACTAAAAAGATAATAGCTAAAGACCAAAAAAATGAAATCAAAATTCAAGGAACATAAAATTCTAAGCTTAAAACGAAAGAAATGACAACAATAATCCAAGGAATACTAAAACACCCAAGCTGTACAGATTTAACAAAATATGTTAAGTTATTGTATTTAGAATTATATGCTTGTACATTAACTAAAGAGCAAAAAATTAAAGATATCCCTTTTGATAAAGAAGGTAATTTTAAAGTTGAGCTAGAAAAAGGAGATATAGAAGTGCAGTATCTTGTAAAACTGGTTTATAAAGCAGCTAAGGAAAAAGAAGTAATTAGAACCAGTGCTAAATTATGTAGTTGTAAAACGCATGAGCTCGATTTTTATTTCGACCCAAAACGGTATGAGATATTGCTTCCGTATTTGCAAGAGCAAGTAAAACCACATTTAGAGGGTTTATCCATAGACAAATTAACCGAAGAGCAACTGCAACAGTTAGCTTGCTTATCTAAGCAGGATATTACCGATTTACGTGCATTGCAACAATCTGAACTTTGGAATGATGAGTTACAGGAAATCACTAAAAATAAATGGTTAGAATGGGAAGGAAGGGTTAAAGAGGACACATATTTTAAGCTCGCTTCATCTAAATTGGAAGACCTTACTCAAGAACCAAAAGAAAGTTTATCCTTCTTATTTGCGTTGACTAAAGGTGGCGTTACCGATTGGAAACAAGGCATAAGTGCTTCATCTAATCAACTCACCCAAAAGATAGCTAATGCCAATGATAACAAATGGGTGCATATAGACCAAAGAGCTCAAGGTGTGCTTTTAAAAGGTATTGGATATCTACGAGATGCTATTTTGTTAAATGTAGAAGAAGATGATTTGTATTATGACGCCAAATTAATAGCTGTTAGTTCGTTACCTTTTTTAGAAAAATCTACTCTTTTAAATGCCGTATTAGATGCTGGTAGTTTACAGGTTTACCTAACAGAAGAAGATGAAACTGAATATGATGATAACGACAGTACTAAAATAGTTAAACGTCTCAAAAAACAACCTGTAAAAACTAGGTTTAATAAAAAAGGGAATGACGAATTAGAACAAATTATTAGCTGGGATAAAACCTTGAAGGAATTTCCACCATTATTAGCTATTGTTGTTCCTGAATTGAGGAAAAATAAATGGGATAAAACCAGTCTTTTAAAATATACGCAAGAGAATTGGAGAGAGCTTATTCATAATGTAGCAGGCGAATTAAAATATCCTTCTTCTTATAAAGATAGTGAAGAGCCAATACAAAGTTATGCCTACGACCTAACACGAACCTTAACCGATCAATTTCCTACAGAAAAATTGGTAGGCCAACTCAAACAAAGTGAGCTGCCAAATAAGAATGATTTTTATCGTGTTTTAAGTAGAAACCCGGATTTCGATATTCAAAATCAGGCAGTCAGCAGACATTTTACTAAGGGTGAAAACGACAGAGCTCCAGAAGTGGTTTCAGAAAGAGATTACAAAAACCTTCAGGAATTACAACGTACCATCAAATTAGCAGATGGCATAGAAAATTTACATCTTGTTGAAACCTTACTAAAGGAAGATCTAACTTCAGGAATGCAAATCATTCGTTTAGGGAAATTCGATTTTACCAATAAGATGCAAGCGTATGATTTTCAAGATTGGGAAATTCGTGGTATTTGGTGTAGAGCAGAAGCCTATTATGATACTTCCAAAGAAATTATGCGTCAGTATTTACAATATGACCGTAAGAATGCGTTTGTGCCCTCAATATTAAAAGGCTTAAGTGGAGCCCAACCTGACATCAGCACAACAAATACTGCAATAGCATTAAACCTGCCAGATATGGAATTATTGTTTGGTAGCTTAGACACGTGTAGTTGTGAACATTGCCAGTCAGTCTATAGTCCTGCAGCCTATCTAACTGATATGTTGCAATGGCTAAAAAGTGATATGAAATGCCAACAAACAGGGAATAATGGCTTTGTCGAAATAAATAGTAGAAGACCAGATATACAGTACATTCAACTTAACTGTAAAAACACCAATACAGTTTTGCCTTATATTGATTTGGTAAATGAAGTGTTGCTAACGCACCTTGAAGGTAATATTCCTATAGACCCATTTCTAAGAGGTTTACAAACTACCTGGGAAACCGATAGGCTGTTAATGGAGCCAGAACACATCAATCTTCTAGAATTTGAAGATGCAATGGGTGAATTGAGATCCGCTAAATATCCTTGGTCTTTGCCTTATGATAGAAATACAGATTTGGCACAAAATTATTTACTAGAATTAGATATTTCGTATGCTACATTGGTAAATGATCTTTCTGTTGTTGGTAATGAATACGACAGCAAACATTGGGCAAATGCAAAATTAGGTTTGTTGAGTTTTATAGATCGCGGAAGTGTAGCCTATCCTGAGTGGAGTATTATAACAAGGAGCCATATGGCATCTACTGTTCTTAAAAGTTACTACGGTATTGATCCAGATTATTTTGTACAAGATATATTAGATGCTACTTCTTTGGATTACACAGTTTTTAAAACACTCCTTGAGCAGGTCTATATTATACAAAATGAAACAATAACTTTTACCAAAGATGACCAAAACCCTTGCGATCTTTCAAAAATGAAAATTATTGGTTTTGAAAAAGTAGCCGACCGTTTAATGCGCTTTGAACGCCTTAGAAGTTCTACAAATCTATCTGTTGAGGAGCTTGACGCTGCTATTCATTATTTAGGTGGTGGAGATTTGAATTCAGATTTTCTGAAAAAATTGGCAGGAGCAGTAGAGTTGAGAGATGTCTATTCTATTTCAATTGATGCACAAATGGTACTATGGGATGGTTCTAGTGATACTGACAAAAAATTGCTATTATCTAAACTTTCTGGCTTTGATACTTTCAATATAGAAGCATTGGTGACAAGTATGTATACGCCATTAAATACTACACTTAAAAAACCTTTAGACGTATTGCAATTTTTGAAGATTTGCACAAGTATTAAAAAGCTAGGTATACATCCAGCCGAGTTAATTTCAATGATTTTAGGAATTAATTCTTGGTCTTTAATACCAACTTCTGTTTCTAGAGAATATGGTGAGCCAATTCATAATTCCATTAGTAATGGCTGGAATGCTATGTGCGATGATTTAAAATCGCCAGCAAATGCTTATTATATTGTTATTGAGCTTTATAATGAAGTACAACTAATACAAGTAGATATTGATGCTTTAGGTTCAACGAGCGATCCAATTATTCTTGATGAAATAGATGACTTGAATGATAAGAAAACAGCCGTTAACACTAAAATTAATTTACATCTCGCTGATTATGCAGATGAAATTGAAGCGACAATAAAACAAAGTTTAGGTAATACAACGCAATTAGGTTTAGCATTTGTAGATAGGATTTTATCGAGTTCAGACTTTACTAATTGGATTCAAAAATTTTTAGACCCATTTACTTGGATAGATTGGTTAGATCTAAATAGTACA
Source organism: Lacinutrix sp. WUR7 (assembly GCF_016864015.1). Classification (NCBI taxonomy): domain Bacteria; kingdom Pseudomonadati; phylum Bacteroidota; class Flavobacteriia; order Flavobacteriales; family Flavobacteriaceae; genus Lacinutrix; species Lacinutrix sp. WUR7. The sequence continues at coordinate 3,251,739 of NZ_CP045067.1, forward strand.
CTTCAAGATGACTTTGCAGCCTGTTATAGAACATTATTACGCATAGCAGTAATTAAACAAGCAACAGGTGTTACCAATGAATTGTTAAGCGATGTGATTGATAAACAGCCTAGTTTGAGTACAAGCAATTTTGCGTGGTTCAAAAAGTCGTTTGGAACAACTACAAGCTTCGATATCAAAAAGGCTATTCAAAAAATAGCTTGGGTAAAAGATTTTAGTTCGCAATCAACAACTATTGGGATTTCTTTTATTGATTATTATAAACAAGTTATTGAGGTTAAAAGTAATCCAATTACCGATCAGAACGCTTCAGATTTAAAAGCAATTGAAATTCGGAATGAAATGAATTCAGATAATTGGTACGCTACGTTTACAGAGCAACAATATCAATCACTTTTTTCAAATGCAACAGCATTGACCAATGGAAAAGATTTAGTTGAAATTCATTCGATCGCCATTACTTTATCCATCTACAGCTCTACCAATCCAGAAAATATAAAGGATATATGGGGCATTGTTTGGAAAAATGCAGCATTTGATGCATTCGTTGAAAACGGTCTTGGAGATAATGTTACAGTATTAGCTGCGATGGTAGAAGCAAACAACACAGAAGCACAATGGATAAAGAAAAATACAACAATTAACAATCGTGTACGTGTTAACCTAAGAAGTGCTTTAGTTGCTTATTACATCCACTACAAAGCATTTAAGAATGAAAATGAAATTTACGCGCACTTTCTATTAGACCCAGAAATGGAAGCTTGTATGAAGACTTCTCGTACTAAACTAGCCATTTCGGGTATGCAAATGCTTATTCATAGAGCAATGATGGGCTTAGAAGAACACCTTTGCCCTACGGAAGACAATAAGCTAGAATGGGAATGGCGTAAAAATTACCGGGTTTGGGAAGCTAATAGAAAAGTATTTCTCTATCCTGAGAATTGGATAGAACCTGAATTAAGATTGGATAAAAGTGAGTTCTTTCAAGAACTAGAAGACGCTTTATTGCAAGACGAAATTAACGATGAAAATGCTGAAAAGGCAATGCAGCGATATTTGAGTAAATTAAATGACGTAGCTCGTTTAGACATTAGAGGTACTTATTTTGAATCTGACGGTAAAGGAGAATTTGGTTCAGGCATATTTCATGTGTTTGGTAGGACATTTAGTACTCCGCATGAATATTATTATAGAAAACGTGAAGTTAATCGTGTTTGGACTGCTTGGGAAAAATTGGAGCTGGATATTGAAGGAGAACACATCATTCCTGTTGTGCACAATAGAAAGCTGCACCTATACTGGCCGATGTTTATTGAAAAGGAGGATCGAAAAATTAAAAGAGTAATTGATGGTAACGAGCAAAATGCACCTTACTATGAAGTCAAAATGTGTTATTCCAAATTAGAATTTGGCAAATGGAGCCCGAAAAAGATTTTGGAGGGGACTATGTTAGCTGGAAACTATGCGGGTAAAGGGTGTTTTAATAACCTTAGATATAAGTTAGGACAAGATGTTGGATATAAATTAATAAAAGAGGTGCAAAACCCTAATTGGAAGTGGTGGAAACCCAACCCTGATCATCCATATGGTGAAACAGGTCCACTACTGAAAGTATATGGGCCTGATGAAACGAATAATGGCTCTTTAGTCTGGTCAAACAGTGTTTATCAAGATTATGCTCCTGTAAGCATGGACAAGAATAAATTCTTTTTCTGGGCTGAAAAAAGCACAAATTCAGGAGAGTTAACCATACATGTTAGACGTGATTTTGATGAAGCCGTAGATAATTATCATGATGGATATACAGAGCTTGCATATGAAGATTCGTTTAGAATTAGTGCCTGCGATGACCGGTTAGAAATAATTCCTCCAGTAATAGAAGAAGTTTTGTTTGGTGAACCAACAAATGAAAGCCGTTTTTTGGCTCGACCATACAATACATTACCCAATGCCCAATTAATGATTGAAGGCAAGGATGTGGAAAATGATAAATATCCTAGTGGTGGGCTATACGCAAAGCGAGAAATTACACACGCAAATGGTAGTGATAGAATATTGGATAATACAAATGGTACATATCAATTAACCCATCTACACCAATACAAGCACGTTTATAGTCATTTACCATTTTTTATGGGAGATAATTTACACACCCTCTTTTTTGAAAAGCGTGTTGAGAAAAGTTGCGTAAAAATACCTATATATAATGATGGCGGTGAAAAAACTTGGTACACTACTGAATATAAAAATGTACTGTCTAAATACCATGTACAACCACACGAACACCCTTATGCCTGCTTAATGTTGGCAGAAATGAATCAGTTTGGAATAAAAGGTTTGTTGGCGTCTAGAAATCCAAATAATCAACTAAGACGACAACAACAAAACGCTACGTATTTTAAAAACGAATATCAGCCTGTTCCATTACACATAACAGAGCCTTACCCTAAGGATGAGTTTGATTTCAGTTATTTTGGGGCGTATCAAAAATATAATTGGGAGATTTTCTTTCATGCTCCTTCACTCATCGCTAGACAACTAAAAAGCAATGCTCAATTTGCAGATGCTATTAAATGGTTGCAGTTTGTTTTTGATCCAACAAATAGAGATGTAAGTGATTATAAAGACAAACGCTTCTGGATGATAAAACCATTCCTTCAAGATGTTAGTGAGGATTCCATCCAAAATTTGATGCACTTATTGGGTGCAACAGGCTTAAATCCTGAACAAGAGCAAAAAAGAGTTGAACTCAAAGCACAAATAGAAACATGGAAAAACGATCCATTTAATCCACACGGCATAGCTGAAATGCGCTATCGTGCTTATATGTTATGGACAGTTTGTGAATACATAGATATCCTAATAGAATGGGGTGATTCACTATTTAGACAAGATAGTATAGAGTCTTTAAATGAAGCTTCTAACTTATATATTCTAGCAGCCGAATTATTAGGAAATCGTCCGAAAAATATTGAAAAATCAACGAATTCTATAGCAAAATCATTTGCCGATTTAGGAAATATTGATGCCTTTTCAAATGCAATTATGAGCATTGAGAGTGAAATTCCATCCTATAATCCTACTATATGTTGTAAAGAACAGACGAATAATGAACGCTTCCAATTACCAGATTTATTGTTTTGTATTCCCGATAATCCGAAGTTACAAGAACTCTGGAATAGAACAGAAGGCAGGTTATTCAAAATTCGTCATTGTATGAATATTGAAGGGCAGGTAAGAGAATTACCATTATTTCAACCACCAATAGAACCAGCATTATTAGTTAGAGCCAGAGCAATGGGTATTGATATAGGAGAAGTACTCAATGATATAGCAAAGCCAGAACCTCACTATCGTTACAATTATCTATTACAAAAAGCCAATGAATTTACGGGCGAAGTAAAAGCTTTAGGCGGTGCATTATTATCTGCTTTAGAGAAAAAAGATGCCGAGGAACTAAACTTAATACGACAAGTGTACGAAGAGAATATCTTGAAGGTGACAAAAAATCTCAAAAAAATGTCTATTGATGAAGCTAAGCTAGGATTGGCCTCAGCTCAACATAGTAAGAAGTTGATTGAAATAAGATTGTCGGAATATGAAGGGAAGGAGTATAAAAGTTCTAGAGAACAAAATGCAATTGACCAGACAAGAACTTCGGAAGCATTTATGTATTTAGAACAAGCATCTCAGTTGATAGCCGCTGGAATTGTACATGTGCCAGATACTTATGCTGGCTACAGCCCACTTATTAAATTACCAGGCGGAGATAAATTTGCATTCAATTTTTCAGCAATTGCCTCTAGTTTTGGTATCATTGGATCTGTTTATAGAAACAAAGCATCAATGTCATCAACATATGCAGGTTATGACCGCCGCCAGGAAGATTGGAATTTTCAAATAAAAACAGCTAAAGAAGAACTCCTCCAAGTAGAAAAGTCGATTATTTCTGCAGAAATACGAATTGCCATTGCAGAAAAAGATTTAGAAAATCACGAATTACAGATTGAGCAAAGCAAAGAAATATTCGATTTTGTAAAAAATAAGTTTACCAACCTCAATTTATATTCTTGGATGACCGGTGAATTAATGAAATTGCACTACAGAGCCTATAAACTTGCTTATGAAATGGCCAAACAGGCACAACGAGCTATGAATAAAGAGTTAAACATTGATTTATCCCTAGTTGATTTTGGGCATTGGAATAGTTCTAAAAAAGGATTGTTAGCTGGAGAACAATTAAGTATGCAACTTAAAGAGTTGGATAATACTTATATTAAAAACGACAAACGCAGGTTTGAACTATCTAAAGATATCTCTTTGAAATTGTTGGATCCTGGAGCGTTGGTTAATCTTATACAACATAAATACTGTAAGTTTAAATTAGAAGAGGATCTATTAAACTTAGTTTTTAAATCAAGAGATTTAACTGGAATGCAAATCAAGAGTATCGGAATTTCTATTCCTTGCGTTACCGGCCCTCAGGTTTCAACTAATGTAAAATTAAGAGTTGAAGGAGGTGAGGAGTTTATCACGTCAACAGGAATTAATGATATGGGTGTTTTTGAACCCAACTTCAATCAGGCGAGATATATGCCATTTGAGTATTTAAAATTAGATAGCAATAAAATATTTGAGTTGATGTTAGATGAAGATTCAGAATATGAAATAACTACTATATCAGATGTCGTATTGCATGTACGTTATTATGCGGAAAACACTCCAAACACTGTAGATATAATTGATAATAAAAATATAATTAGTACTGAACAACATTTATTAATGTCTTGGAAGTATGATTTTCCGCAAGAATGGCAAAAAAAGCTTGGAGACATTAGCTCTACGCCGCCAGAATTGACTATAAACAATATTCCTTATAAATTAAGGAAGTTAGTAACTTCATCATTACCGATAGCTTCGATAGAATATTATGTTATGTATGAGGATAAGTCGTTTTCTGAATTAGAAAACAATTTTGGTGCCATTACTTTAAATGGTAATATTTTTAATCATAATAGTAAAGCCGTGGCAGATATATGGTTATTGTATACATTATAAACATCTTTACTAATACATGGATACTGTTACTGAAATAGCATTAGAGTTTATGAAGTTTGAACTTACTAAAACTCAATTTGAAGTTTCTCAGACAAAAAGTGGGAGAGAAGGAGTTGATTTTATTATCAAGTCTATTGATGATAAATCTTATAATTTATTTTTTAAAACTTTTGATGCTGATACAGAACGAAGTATTAAAATTTCAAAGCAAGATTTAGGAGAATTAAATGATGATCTTTTAATTGGTTTAGTCCTTTTAGTTGAGAACGAAGCGAGAGTTTTATATTTAATTCCATCAAAAGATTTATTACAATCAAATAGTAATATCTTTATAAATAACGTAGTCAGTTTGATACCTAGTTTATCTAATTGGGAGATTAAAATATTTTCTAAAGGTTTAGATGAATTAGAAATATACACAATATCAAATCAAATAGAAAAACTACGTTAGTAATTTTGAAAGCAAAAAAAACCTCCTATTTAGTTGGAGGAGGAAGGTTTGTAATACCAACCTCTAGCCAAAAGAACCAAACAGCGTGTAAATAAAGTTTAGCCATAGGCATATAAACTATTTTAAACTTACACTTAGAATTTACACTTAGAATTTACAGCTAAAAACAAATAACTACGAGAAAATGGCTTAAGTCTGAAATAAAAAAGATAACATAGAACATCCATAATGAAAGAATTTAAGTTAAACTTTAGCAATAGCGCCAAGGAAAGCCAGTTCCCATGTTTTAAATGAGTCAAATGCAAGCAAGGGCTAAAGCGGTTTTTAAGGCGCGTTGGATAATGAGTTGACTAAATAGCTTTAGTTTATTAACCTTGCATTTCACGAACCGAAAAACATAACTTTGCTGTTACTTGTGTGCGTAACAAAACACACTAATTAAGTTTTAATGTTGAATAGGAGTAGTGCGCTTTTACCCAGATGTAGCGTTAGCAAAAAGACCTCATAAAATTTTGGTAAAACAATAGGAGCGTGGAGCGTAATATTTTAGGCTATACGGTTTTAATTATCCTGTGGATGATTGAAACAGTATACAACAATTTACTAAAATCTAGTTTCAAATAGTATTTAACTAAAAATGTACTTTGGGTACATTTTCTTAACGTTAAATAGTCTAAAATATAGCGTAACGAGCCGTAATTGTTTCCAAAAGTTTATACAGTCTTGATTTTTTTGTTTCTTTTTTTATCAAGAAAAAAAGAATTAATCAAAACTTAAAAAGTTCAGAACTTGAAATTCTATTTTACATACTATTTTGGAAATTGATTGAGTATCAATTTATAAAATACAATTACTAGTTCTATTTTACATAATAACTATAAGCTTGTTTAAAAAAGTTTAAATAGTAACGAGAATAGAATAAGTGCTTAGAATTTTATCATTACTCACATATTTAATTATTTGCAGAAACTTCAAATGTGTTCGTGAATCTCCTAAAAAGTCGATTTCATAAAATTTAAGCTCTTATGGCAATCCACGAGAATCGCGTAAAAAAAAATATTACCTATAAATACCAAATTACGAGAATTATGATAACATTTAAAAACTAGCTTTTTTTTGGCGTTGGCAAGCGGTGGTAAATTGTGTTTAAAAATAAATGTTATTGAAACATTTAAATTTTTAAAAAGCAATCGAGCGCATTGGCATGCGGCAATTTTACATAACGACTAATTATAGTTCATTTTACTAGTTACAATGTTTCTTGAGAATGGCTTATTTGAAAAAACTTGAACAATTGTACAGAATATTCAATTTATAAGAAATGTAAAAAAAGAATGTTTCTAAACCCAAGTACAAACGTTTATTATGAAAACAGAACATTCTGGGATATTTTACATAATATAGAATTATAGTTACACATCTAAATTATTATAACGAAGCCACAATTAGCTTGACATAATTACTATCGATATAAGTCTAAAGGCGTTATATCTGTAATTATGTCAAATATCGCCCAAAAGCGCTATTTCGCTAATTGTTGTAAAATGTACTATAATTAATATTATGTAAAATAGAATTTATTGATTCATACTCTACCATCTATTTGTATCAAAAACATAGATACGCAATCTATATTTTTAATAGTATGTAAAATATAAATTTAAACAATACCTCTAGTTCCAGATTGTATTACAAACACAGATACGTAATCTGTATTATCAATAGTATGTAATTAAGTTGTAAAAAAGAATTTATGAATGCATATCCTAGTTCTTCATTAAATCAAATCATAATTAACACTTCTATGCTTAAATGTATAAATTAGATTTTCCAGATATTACTTTTATATCTTTCTACATAAACTGGTTTTTACAAAATTCTTCAAGGATAAATTATTACAAACTACAATCTGATTCATCCCATAACAAAATCCAACTACCAAAAAACGAATAAATCGTAAGAAATTCCGCTAAAACAACAAATCATAAGTTAAAAAAGTATGTTTTTAATCGTTTTATTCTGCTTTTAATCCGATTTATGTAAAATAATTGTATCTTGCAATCCCCAATAGTACTTAAATCTTAACCTAATGAAACCTACTAGAACCCGCTCTAAAGTAGACAAATCGCGTCTGCAATTATTACATCAATACTATATATACACCGGATTTTATAGTTTTATTTTAAAAGCACTTAGAAAAGCGATCCCTATTGTGATTGTTTTAATCGCAGCTATTGTAGTTATAAATCAATTTATAGATATCAACGCTTCCTTGGTATACTTCACGCAAATATTACCTATTTACGGCGTATTAGGTTTCTTTTTTATATCCGAAACCATCCTTGGACTTGTACCTCCTGAGATGTTTATTGCTTGGGCAGGAAAATTAAAATCACCCTGGCTATTTCTATGCGTATTATCTATCTTATCCTATTTTGGTGGTTTATTGGCATATGGCTTAGGACACTTATTTACTAAAAATCGTTCCTTTCATCGCTATTTAGAAGTGAAAATGAAAAAACAGCTTGAAAACTCAAAAAAATGGGGCGGATTTCTAATTATTATTGGCGCATTATTACCAGTTCCTTTTGCGGTATCTTGTATGACTGCCGGAATAATAAAATTCCCTTTCAAAAAAGTGATCCTATATGGTTCGCTAAGAATGGTACGTATTTTCGGCTATGGTATGGTAGTATATCATTTATTATAAGTAATTACTCCTCTCCTTTTGTAGACTAAAATTTCCTTTTAAAACCGGTGCTTTTATTTACTATACTAATAAACGTTAATAAAAAATTAATCTCTCGTATAGTCGCAAAACATAAAGTATTTTTGTAGTTAAATTTTAGTACATGAATTCTCAATTATCTATTAAGCATATACTTTACGATTACTTCATCGAATTTGGTTTATCGCAAAGTACAGCCAAGTACCTAAATATGCTTGGTTTATTTATAACATTGCTTCTTGTCGCTTTTATTATTGACTTTATCATTAAAAAGATACTCATTAATGCCTTTAATATCTTTGCTGTAAAGACAAAATCGAAATTTGATAATATCCTTATTAAAAATAAAGTACCTCGTAATATTGCACATATTATTCCGCTTATTATTGCTTTAGAGTTTATTCCTATTGTATTTACAGATTTTTCTTATTTAGAAAATATCATTGAAAAATCACTGCAAGTCTTCGGAATTGTTCTAACGCTTTGGATTGCTCGTAGTATTTTACAATCGGTGAAAGATTATCTTAAAACCCTTCCTCGTTTTAAAGACAAACCTATTGATAGTTATATTCAAGTGATTATGATTTTTGCTTGGATGGTTGGCCTTTTCTCCATTTTTGCCATTATTTCTGGTATTTCTTTTTGGAAATTTGTAACCACTATTGGTGCTGCTTCTGCTATTATTATTTTGGTTTTTAAAGATACTATTCTTGGTTTTGTAGCGAGTATTCAAGTATCTATTAACGATATGGTACGTATTGGAGATTGGATTACCTTCGAGAAATATGGAGCAGATGGTGATGTGATAGAAATTAATCTTTCTACAGTAAAAGTGCAGAACTTTGATATGACCATTACCACAATTCCAACCTATGCACTTATTTCCGATTCGTTTAAAAACTGGCGAGGAATGAGTGATTCTGGAGGAAGACGAATTAAAAGATCGATTCTTTTAAAAGCGACCAGTGTGCATTACTTAACGGATGAAGATGTTGAAAAACTGCAAAAAATCGGACTTATAACAGATTATCTGAAGGACAGAAAAAAAGATATTGACACCTATAATGGAGATCACAATATCGATAAATCGGTATTAATTAATGGTCGTAACCTTACGAATTTGGGTGTTTTTAGAAAATATATACAATCGTATATTGAAAGTCATTCGGCTATCAATAAAGATATGACTATCATGACGCGACAATTAGCACCAACTTCGCAAGGTCTTCCTCTTGAAATTTATGCGTTTAGTAGCGATAAACGTTGGGCAAACTACGAATATATCATGTCAGATATCTTTGATCATAGTTTAGCTGCTGTTCCTTATTTCGATTTAGAGTTATTCGAATTAAGCTCCGCAATTGGCACCCTTAAATAAAAGTACCACTACTCCTCTATTCTTTAAAAGAATACCTTGAAGGTATCTCAAAATAATCCAACTAAAAAAGCTCCTTATTTTATATAAGGAGCTTTTTTAAATATGGTTTAAAATAAAATTACTTAAGTATTTTTACTTTCACTGCATTCATACCACGTTGTCCTTTTTCAAGTTCAAAAGAAACTCTATTACCTTCTGTTATTTGGTCTATTAAACCACTAACATGGCAAAAGTATTTTTCGTTGTTTTCAGAATCAATAATAAACCCGAAACCTTTAGAGGTATCAAAAAAGGATACATTACCAGATCTAACTGGATCAAATGCTTCTTTATCTCCTTCTAAAGTTTTAGGAATACTTACTTCTATATTGGCAGCTTTTACTTTAACTTTTAAAGCAGGGTCTGGAGGAGTATCTGTTAAATTTCCGTTATGATCTACGTATGCGAACTGAATTCCTTCTGATCCATTTTCGTCTCTGTCCGCCTTACGAGCTTCCATCTTCTTACGCTTATCTTCACGTTTCTTTAAACGTTTCTTTTCCTTCTCGCTTTTGTTAAATGTTTGTTGTGATTTTGCCATTAATTTACCTAAAATATTTTTTTTACTAGTTATTAAGTCCCAAAGATATTGATTTCCTTACTTGTAAGCAAAAATAACGGCTTACTTTTATGGATGTTTATGTAATTATTTTTAAAAAGGTAGTTTTTGCAAATCTACATTTCCTCCAGAAAGTACTATCCCAACCGATTTATTTTCAAAGCTTTTTTTATTCTTTAAAACCACTGCTAAAGCCACAGCACTAGAAGGTTCTACCACTATTTTTAGTCGTTGATAAATGAGCTGCATGGCTTCCAAAATATCCTGTTCTTCCACACAAATAATCTGATCTACATGTTTCTGTAAAATTGGAAAATTTATATTTCCTAAATTTGTTCTTAAACCATCTGCAATCGTATTTGTGCTACTATTGGTTTCTATTTTTCCACTTTTTAAAGAGCGATACGCATCATTGACAGCAGTAGGTTCTCCTCCAATTGCAATGCAATTCTTTCCAAAATAATGTGTGGCTAAAGCAGTTCCTGCCAGTAATCCTCCTCCACCAACTGGCGCAATTACCATTTCTAAATGAGGATGTTCTTCTAATAATTCTAAACATGCAGTCGCATTTCCATGAATCACGTCTATATCATTAGAAGGATGCACAAAAGCAGCTCCTGTTTCTTTAGCGATTTTAGCAAAAGTACTTTCTCGTGCTTCTATAGTAGCTTCACATATTGTAATTTGTCCGTGATAACTTATAACCGCATCTTTTTTTACTTGAGGCGCATTTTCAGGCATCACAATATATGCAGGAACACCTAAACTTTTTGCTGCTAAAGATAATGCTTGGGCAAAGTTTCCAGAAGAATGAGTTACCACACCTTTACTTCTTTGTGCTTCGGTTAACTGCAGAATAGCATTGGTTGCACCACGCATTTTAAAAGCGCCCATTTTCTGAAAGTTTTCACATTTGAAAAATAATTCAGCACCACAAATAGCATTAATCCCTTCCGAAGTAAACACTAGAGTTTTATGTATATATGGGGAAATACGTTGGTAACTGGCTAAAATAGCTTCTTTGTGTTGCATGAAAAACGATGAATAATGTGAAATTCAATAAGTACGAAATATAGCTACAATAAATTATTCGATGAAATTATTATAGCATTAATATGGAAATAATACTACTTTTTAAACGATATCATATTGTTTATAACTCCATGAAATTGATGCAGCTTTTCATTTTACATAGAACCTAAATTTATGTATTTTGCAAGTCTGAAAATATTTTTAACGGAAGCCTTCCTACTGAATTATTATCGTTTAATAAACGGTTAAAAAAAAGGGAACTTATGTCCTCCAAAAAGCAATTAATAATACCTCATGAACCATTCATACTTAATTACATAATAGTTTAATGAACTGTTTATATGAATGTAACATCTGTCATTTAATAAAAAATTAATAATACCAAATGAAAGTCTGTATTGCCGAAAAACCTAGTGTTGCTAGAGAAATTGCTGCTGTTTTAGGAGCAAACACGAAGCGTGATGGTTACTATGAAGGTAATGGCTATGCAGTAACATATACTTTCGGACACCTTTGCACATTAAAAGAACCTAACGATTACAAACCGTATTGGAAAAGTTGGGATTTAAACAATCTTCCCATGCTTCCAGAGCGTTTTGAAACAAAGGTTTCTAAAGATGCTGGTATAAAAAAGCAGTTTAAAATTGTAAAGAGTTTATTTGATAAAGCAGATGTGGTTATAAACTGTGGGGATGCAGGACAAGAAGGAGAACTTATACAACGTTGGGTTTTAAACCAAGCGGGTTATAAAGGAAAAGTAGAAAGACTATGGATTTCCTCTTTAACTACCGAAGCAATAAAAGAAGGTTTTAATAACCTGAAGCCATCTGAAGATTACGATAATTTATACTACGCCGGATTTTCTCGTGCTATTGGCGATTGGCTTTTAGGTATGAATGCAACCCGTTTGTACACTGTAAAACATGGTGGTTACAAGCAAGTACTATCTGTTGGAAGAGTGCAAACACCCACGCTTGCTATGTTGGTGAATCGTTTTAAAGAAATTGAAAACTTTAAACCACAACCCTACTGGGAATTGCAAACCATGTATCGCGATACGTTGTTTAGTTATGAAGAAGGTCGTTTTCTTAAAGTGGAAGACGGAGAAAAATTAGCGTCGATTGTTAAGGAACATGATTTTGAAATTGTTTCTACGACTAAAAAAGCGGGGAATGAATATGCACCAAAACTATTCGATTTAACGGGTTTACAGGTATATTGTAATACGAAATTCGGATTTAGTGCAGACGAGACTTTAAAGATTGTTCAGAAACTATACGAACAAAAAGTAGTAACCTATCCTAGAGTTGATACTACCTTTTTACCAAATGATGTGTACCCAAAAGTACCAGGGATATTAAAACATTTAACAAAATATGCTGCTTTAACAGAACCGCTTCATGGTAAAAAATTAAAGAAAACGAAAAAGGTTTTTGACGATAGTAAAGTTACCGATCACCACGCTATTATTCCAACGGGACAGCAAATGAACTTGCAATACAATCAGCAACAAGTGTATGACATTATTGTCCGTCGTTTTATTGCTGTGTTTTATCCCGATTGTAAAGTATCCAATACCACAGTAATTGGTAAAGCGGAAAAAGTAAAATTTAAAACCACAGGAAAAGAAATTCTAGAAAAAGGATGGCGAATTGTTTTTGAAACGCCTAATGCTTCTTCTAAAGAAACAGGAATGCTGCCTACTTTTGTGAAAGGGGAAAAAGGACCGCATGAGCCTTCTTTTTTAGAAAAACAAACCAAACCACCAAATCAATATACGGAAGCTTCCCTCCTACGTGCTATGGAAACCGCAGGAAAACAAGTAGATGACGATGAGCTACGTGAGATTATGAAAGAGAATGGTATTGGTCGTCCTTCTACACGTGCAAATATTATTGAAACGCTATTTAGAAGGAAATATATAAAACGAAATAAAAAACAAGTGATTCCTACAATAACTGGGATTCAGCTGATTGATACCATTCAAAATGAAATGCTGAAATCTGCCGAGCTTACCGGAAAATGGGAAAAACAGTTAAAAGATATTGAAAAAGGAACCTATAGTGCTGGGAGTTTTATCAAACAGATGAAGCAAATGGTAGATCGTTTGGTGTACGAAGTTCGAAGTGAAACAAAGAAAGCCAATATATCTTCGGTGAATAATAAACCTGCAGGCGCTGTAGCGAAGAAAAAAATGGTAAAAAAGGCCTCTGGATTAACTTCTGAGAAATGTCCGAAATGTAAAACCGGGAGCATTATTAAAGGGAAATCGGCGTATGGCTGTTCCGAATTTAAGAAGACTTGCGATTTTGTAATCCCGTTTAAGTTTGAAGGTAAAACGATTTCCGAAAAACAATATGTTCGGTTATTTCAAAAAGGATCTACAGTAAATTTAAAAGGTTTTAAAACCGATAGCGGAACCGTGGAAGGTTTAGTACGTTTTAATGAAAATTTCCATTTGGTATTAGAACCAAAAAAGACTGCTAAAGCTGCAATTCCAGATACACTTACTTGTCCGAAATGTAAACAAGGAACCGTCATAAAAGGAAAATCTGCCTATGGTTGTTCTGCTTATAAATCTGGTTGTGATTTTGTATTTACGTTTGATGAATTGCGAAAGAAAGCAGGTAATGAAAAACTCACTAAAGAATTGGTTTTTAAAATACTAAGCAATAACTAGAGATTATTTATTATGCAAAGCCTTTCGACTGCGCTCCAAACAGGCTTCGTTGGAGCATCTTATATCCTACATAATCAAGCTACCTGTCATGCTGAGTGCAGTCGAAGCATCTTTTATCCTTCAAAATAAACAATCTAATTATAGTATAAGATTCCTGCCTTCGCAGGAAGTTGTCACCAAAGAACTGGTTTTTAAAATACTAAGCAGTAACTAGAGATTATTTATTATGCAAAGCCTTTCGACTGCGCTTTAAACAGGCTTCGACGAAGCATCTTATACCCTCCATAATCAAGCTACCTGTCATGCTGAGCGCAGTCGAAGTATCTTTTATCCTTCAAAATAAACAATCTAATTATAGTATAAGATTCCTGCCTTCGCAGGAAGTTGTCACCAAAGAACTAGTTTTTAAAATACTAAGCAGTAACTAGAAACTATTTGTCGTACGAAGCCTTTCAACTGCGCTCCAGACAAGCTTCGTTGAAGCATCTTATAGTATTCAAATAAAACAGTCTTATTTACTTTGAAATTCAAACAAAAAAAAACCAACTAAACAGTTGGTTTTTAAACTTTTAAAACATTTCATTTAAACAATTAAATCAAATGTATTATTTTATATTTATTCTGGTTTTCTCCCGTGAATTTCTTCAAAAACAGTATCAAAATTATCACGTAAATATGCACGAAGCTTTAATCTGTAATCGTTCTTTAACCAATCTACAAAGTTGTAGGTACTCTTACTAATACACTTGGTATATCTACCAATTCTGTAATCGATATCATCACCTAACATTTTTGCAAGACCTAATGCGTCATAAACATCTTCGGAGTTTTCAATACAAATTTTAGCATGATGAATAATAGAACGTTCTAATACTACTTTAGAAGATTCTCCATTAGTCACAGATGCGATATATGTTTTCTTGATATCGAAATACACATCTTTAGAATTAGCGAATTCTGCACGAAGCTCTTCTGGCATTTCATATCTGAAAGCTTCTTCTAACTCCTCATCATTTACAAGACCATCTAAATAGAAATTAGGTGTTCTAAATATACGTTGCCAATCTAAATCTGCTCCCCAAGGTCCGAAACGGTGTAAATTATTCCCTAAATCAATGACTTGAAAAGTAGATTTATTCTTTAAAATACGAGACCCTCTACCAATCATTTGGTAGTATAGTGTTAACGATTTTGTCGCTCTATTTAAAATAATAGCTTCTACCGTTGGTTCATCAAAACCAGTAGTTAAGATACTAACAGAAGTTAATACCGCATCTGGCGTTTCATGAAACCACTTTAAAATGGCTTTACGTTCTTTTTTAGTATTGGTATTATCTAAGTGAGCAACTGGGTAACCTGCTCTTTTAAAGGTGTCATACACGTGTAACGATGTATTAATACCATTATTAAAGATTAGTGTTTTCTTTCCTTTACATCTTTCTTCATAGGCTTGAATAAGCTTAGAAAGCATGTCTGTATTGGTATATAAATCTTCCGAAGATTTTACCGTATAATCTCCATTAGCACCAACAATCAAGGATGTTAATCCTACATTATAGGAATATACTTCCGCTTGTGCTAAAAATTCATTTTGAATTAGGTGTTCAATAGTTTCCCCAACGATAAGCTCATTATAGTTATCGTTCATTGGAAGCTTAATATTCGAACTTAAAGGTGTTGCAGTAACTCCTAAGATAAAGGACTTTTCAAAAAACTTAAAAAGCTTCGTAAAAGAGTTGTAGTGTGCTTCATCAATAATTACTAATCCGATATCTGAAATATCCAGTTTCCCTTCTTGTAATCTATTATTTAGCGTTTCTACCATTGCCACAAAGCAACCGTATTGTTCTTGATCGTCTAGATTCGCTTTGCTACTTACAATTTTATTTTCTACACCAAAACCAGTAAGCATGCTTGAAGTTTGCTTACACAATTCTATTCTGTGCGTCATCACTAAAACTTTCTTCTTGTGATGTTTTAAATATTGTCTAACAATTTCTGAAAAAATAACCGTTTTCCCTCCACCAGTAGGCAATTGATATAACAAATGATAGTCTTCTGGAGCATCCTCGAATGCTTTAAAGATTTTGTTAATTGCACCTCTTTGGTAGCTGTAAAGATCTTTTCCAGCTTTATTTTCTTCTTGTTCTGTAGTTGTAATAGCGTTCCCCATAATTTTTAACGATGTGCAAAAATAACATCTTTTTGTAGTTTAGAGAGGGTAATTAGAAAGAAATTTGAAAAATAGTTAATCTATTCTTTAATTATAATGATAGTAGCTTTTACTCCTTTGGCTAAATTCCATTGATTTCCAGAAATCACTTCACCAAATTCATCGAGTATTTGAAACTCTGCAGTGTTTGGAGAAACCTGACCTGTATCTAAAGCAAAAAAGTCAATTTTATTTATTCCTGGAACTAAATTAAATTTAAAACCACTGTAGTCAGGAGTTAATAAGACAGATGTTTTTACCACATCCCCATTTATAAAAACACGGATATGATCGCCATCAAAAGCACCATAATCTCTATACACTATATTTATGTTTTTGGACGTTGTTCTATGATCTCCAAAAAATTGTGTGGTGGTATTCCCTCGATATTGCTGTTCCTTTCTTAAATCGGTATATTTTGCATGTTTATTAATGCGATCTTCATACAATTCACCAGGATCACCAAATTCTTCTTTATTAAACATAGAGAACTCTTTTTTTGGTAAATCTGTAGGCTGATTTTGTTTAGGAACTGTTAATCCATTTATATTATCCTCTTTAGGAATAATAAATCCTTGGTTATTTATTGGTTTCCCTTCTTCTTTAACCTCTTCTTGTATTTCTCCTTCTTCGCTTTCTATAACAGGAATAGCAACAGATTTTTGTTCACTATCAATTTGTGCTTGTAGTGTCAAACTGAAAAAACATAAAAAAACTAAAAATTGGATTCGCATAGTATATTAGAATAATTCTATTCTCTTTTTTCAAAAATCGTTCCTAAGTTTCAAATTTCCTATTTAAATAGATTCTTTTTGATTTATTTAACTACTTCACATGTTTTTAACAGGACTTCTACTCGCTTAAAATGTTTAAAACGACCATTTTTTTGTTAAAATATGTTAAATTACTATTATGTAATGCATAGTACTGTAACAATTTTAAAACTCTGTCGTCTATTAGGTATAACAATCAAAAAAACTATAATCATGAGAACTCTAAACAACAATCAATTATCAGGAACTTTAAACAATACGAAAAGTCATGCTTGGAATAGCAAAAGACGTTTCAGATAAATAGTACTTAAAAACTGCAATTCATCAATCAATAAAATCATCCATCAAAAAACCAATTATTATGAGAACGCTAGACAACAATCAATTATCAGGAACTTTAAACAATACGAAAAGTCATGCTTGGAATAGCAAAAGACGTTTCAGATAAATAGTACTTAAAAACTGCAATTCATCAATCAATAAAATCATCCATCAAAAAACCAATTATTATGAGAACGCTAGACAACAATCAATTATCAGGAACATTAAACAACACGAAAAGTCATACTTGGAACAGCAAAAGACGTTTCAGATAAGTTTTCCTTAGAAACAGCAATTCATCAATCAATTAATCAATCATCATCAAAAAACCACCAGAATTATGAGAACATTAGCAAAATTATCTAAAAAAGTAAGTGGTATTGTAGAAGAACAAAACCTTATAAATAGACATGTTATTCGTTTTTGTAATTCTAACACTACCCTTTGGAAAGGAACAAGTAGGTTCGCACATTAAAAGAATTAGTCACTCTTTAAAAAGCCAGTTAGCAATATATGTTAACTGGTTTTTTTTGTGTTCTGTATGTAATCTTACAAAATAAGTGGCTCTCCTCTTTATTTTTAAGAAGAGAATGAATTCTAGTTTTCCATAGAAAACTGGAAGAAAGAGGAGTTAAAGCAATTAATTTGAAAAGTATCTATTACACTAACTCTCCGATTCCGTAAGAACGGAACCACCTCTCTTTAACATAAGAGAGGAGCCGGTTCTTTGATATTTTTTGTAATCATATGGCTCTCCTCTTATTTTAAGAGGAGAATGAATTCTTGTTTTCCATAGAAAACTGGAAGAAAGAGGAGTTAAAGCAATTAATTTGAAAAGTATCTATTACACTAACTCTCCGATTCCGTAAAAACGGAATTACCTCCCTTTAACAAAAGAGAGGAGCCGGTTCTTTGATATTTTTTGTAATCATGTGGCTCTCCTCTTATTTTAAGAGGAGAATGAATTCTAGTTTTCCATAGAAAACTGGAAGAAAGAGGAGTTAAAGCAATTAATTTGAAAAGTATCTGTTACACTAACTCTCCGATTCCGTAAAAACGGAATTACCTCCCTTTAACAAAAGAGAGGAGCCGGTTCTTTGATATTTTTTGTAATCATGTGGCTCTCCTCTTATTTTAAGAGGAGAATGAATTCTAGTTTTCCATAGAAAACTGGAAGAAAGAGGAGTTAAAGCATTTAATTTGAAAAGTATCTGTTACACTAACTCTCCGATTCCGTAAAAACGGAATTACCTCTCTTTAATAAAAAAGAGGAGCAAGTAAAGACTTTACTCTAGCTCTATACAAGAATTTCGGTATTGTTTTTGTGAATAGTACAATCTATTAATCTTAAATATTTACTAGCATGAGATACTCAAAATCTTCACCAACAGTAAATGCAGGTTCTATGGCAGACATTGCATTTTTATTATTAATCTTCTTTTTAGTAACCACAACAATTGCTTCCGACGAAGGTATAAACAGAAAATTACCCAGGGAATGTCCGCCAAATATAGATTGTTACAAAAATTTAAATGAACGTAATGTATTGCGAATTCTACTAAATGCAAATGATGAAATCTTAATCAATAATGCATTGGTTACCCTTCCGGAAATAAAAAACATCACTAAAGATTTTATTGATAATAATGGCGAAACTACTTGTTTGTATTGCAATGGTAAACAATTAGCCGATGCATCAGATACACCTACAGAGGCTGTAATTTCCCTTCAAAACGATAGAACCACTAGTTATGCGCTTTATGTAAAAGTGCAAGATGAAATTACTAAAGCATATTATGAATTGCGAAGCACGTACGGTAAAAACAAATTCCATAAAACGGAAAGTGAATTAACGCCGAGAGAAATAAAAGAAATTCGGGAAGCATATCCTTTTATAATTAGTGAAGCGGAAACAAAATAGTCTATAAAAGGAAACCTATCCAAATAACTTTCTGGATAGGTTTTCTTTTTAATGTTAAACTAGATGCTGAAACAAGTTCAGAGTGACCATATCTATATTTGTTTTTAAAGGATATTATTCTGCGATTCCTTCTAAATCTAATAAGAAACTGTAGGTTAATGCTCGTTTTTTGTATCGCTCGAATCTTCCTGATGCTCCAAAAGGACCATTATCCATATTACAATCCATAATTAATAGATTATCATCTGTTTTAAGCTCTCTTAGTTTGGCAATTCCTTTTATAGGTTCCCAATATTGTACATGACTATCCCAATAACCAGTAGTTATTCCTTATAAAGCTTCTAAATGACAAGAATTGAATATACTACTCACAAATAAGATTATAATCGTTTACTAATTCAAATACATCCTTTTCTTCATACATATCGTTACGTAGATATTCAACTATATCCTTGCAATCCGAAAAATATTTAATAGTTTTTTCTTTAAACTCCAAAAAGGAGTAATGAGAGATTAAAGGAGTGAGAGAAGACTCTCCATCTCTTAAAATATAATACTCCTTTTCTTCTTCATACTCCGTTCTTATAACAAAACCACTATGATTGGTTATATCTGTTGCAACAACTATAGTTCTGGTGTATAACTTTGCTTTACCATTAACTATTAATTTGAATAATCTAAACTTGTTCTTTTTAATTGGGACATATTCATAATGACCATGATTAGCATCATATGCGTCAAAATATATTTTATCTACTTGTGATTTATCAAAAAGTTGGATTTTATGATCTTCATCTTTCTTGAATTCAACTCTAGACTTTCCAAATGAAATTAAACTTGCAACAGTCATCGGTATTTGAATCAGCCCTTCTTTTGTTTCTCCGTTTTTTAAAATTATGACACCAGAAGTCCATTCGTATTGCCCATAGATTAAAGAACAATTAGAAATTAATAAAATTAAAATAATCTTTTTAAACATTAGAAATCCAATTTGCTACATTTCTAATACGCCAACAACTTCAGTAATTCCCCTTCAAACTTATCTCGAGATAAATACTGATCTTCCAATTGATTAATAAACGGAATTGGTGTTTCCATACTAGCAACTCGTTTTACCGGAGCGTCTAATTGTTCGAAGCAGTTTTCCATAATTAGTGCCGAAATATCACTGGCTATTCCTCCAAAAAGAGAATCTTCTTGTAATATAATGGCTCTTCCTGTTTTCTTTACGGAAGCATAAATAGCTTCGGTATCTAAAGGTTGTAACGAACGTAAATCAATGACATCTGCTTGTATGTTGCTATGTTTATCTAAAGTATTTAAAACCCAATGTACAGCTGCTCCGTAAGAGATTATAGTAACCTCGTTTCCTTCTCGTAAAAGGGAAGCTTTACCAAGTGGTAATGTGAAATAATCTGTTGGTACTTCTTGACGAATACTTCTATACAAAGCCTTGTGCTCAAAGAACAATACCGGATTTGGATCGTTAATTGCTGACGCTAAAAGTCCTTTGGCATCATAAGGAAACGCTGGGTAAACTACTTTTAAACCTGGTGTTTTAGTAAACCAAGCTTCGTTAGTTTGGCTATGAAAAGGTCCTGCAGCAACTCCTGCTCCGCAAGGCATTCGTAACACAACATCTGCATTTTGGTTCCATCTATAATGTGATTTTGCTAAATAGTTTACTACCGGATTAAATCCGGAAGTAACAAAATCTGCAAACTGCATTTCTACCACACTTTTAATTCCCGCAATAGAAAGTCCCATTGCTGCTTCTACAATTGCAGATTCACAAATTGGCGTATTACGGACTCTATCTTTTCCAAAGGCTGCTACAAAACCATCTGTGATCTTAAAAACACCTCCATATTCTGCAACGTCTTGTCCCATGATTACTAAATCATCATGACGCTCCATGCTTTGTTTTAATCCTTCAGAAATAGCATCAACTAAACGCAGTTCTTCCGTTTCATTATTTGGTGTAACTTCTTGATATACTATTTTTTGATACACATCATTTAACTCTTCACTTTCAGATGCAATTATTGCTTCTTCCGCATAAGCTAAATCTAAATGTTCATTAATTTCATGAACTATTTCCTCTTTGAACTTCACCTCTAAAGCTTCGTCAAGAATACCTTCGTTCTTTAAAAATTCTTGATAATTTTCTAAAGGATCCTTCTTCGCCCAAGTATCTAATAAGTCTTGAGGCACGTATTTTGTTCCGCTAGCTTCCTCATGCCCTCGCATTCTAAAGGTTTTAAATTCTAGTAAAACAGGACGTGGATTTTCACGAATGTCTTCCGCTAAAGCGCTCACTTTAGTATACACTTCTAGAATATTGTTTCCGTCAATAATATGACTTTCCATGCCATAACCCAAAGCGCGATCGGCTAAATCCTTACAATTATATTGCTCACTGGTTGGCGTCGATAATCCGTAACCATTATTTTCTATACAGAATAAAACGGGTAATTGCCATACCGAAGCTACGTTTAAAGCTTCATGAAAATCCCCTTCACTAGTTCCGCCTTCACCAGTAAAAACAGCAGTTACTTGATTTTTATTTTTCAACTTGCTTGCTAATGCAATACCATCTGCAACCCCTAATTGCGGTCCAAGATGCGAGATCATACCAACAATCTTGTATTCTTGCGTTCCAAAGTGAAAACTTCTATCTCTCCCTTTAGTAAATCCACTAGCTTTCCCTTGCCACTGACTAAAAAGTCGGTATAATGGGATTTCACGAGAGGTAAAAACACCTAGATTCCTGTGCATTGGTAAAATATACTCTTCTGCTAACATGGCTTTTGTAACCCCTACAGAAATAGCTTCTTGACCAATACCAGAAAACCATTTGGAGATTTTCCCTTGTCGTAATAAAATAAGCATCTTTTCCTCTATTAATCGAGGTTTAAGCATACTCTTGTATAAATCGATTAAGGTTTCTTTTTTTAAACCTTCTTTATTGTAGTTAATCATAGCTTTAGAAAACGTTTCCATTACCTTTATATTTATATATCAAATGTAACTAAATTTTTAAGCTAAGCATATTTTAAGTTTAATTTTACTGAAGATTTTCGTTACATTTGTAATTCGACTTATAAAAAAACGATTATGGATAGAATACCTAGTGTGAACCTGAAGGACTTTGTTTCGGGCGATGCAGCAAAAAAGCAAAAATTTGTAGAAGAAATTGGTAAGGCTTATGAAGATATAGGTTTTGTTGCGCTTAAAGGGCATTTTTTAGACGATACTTTAGTAGATAATTTATATGGAGAAGTAAAGAATTTCTTTGACCTTCCGGTAGAAACCAAACGTAGTTATGAAGTACCAGGAATTGGTGGACAACGTGGGTATATTTCTTTTGGTAAAGAAAGTGCTAAAGGTAAAAAAGAAGGGGATTTAAAAGAGTTTTGGCATTTCGGACAATGGGTAGAAAACAATCCAGAATTAGAAGCAGAATACCCAAAGAATGTAGAAGTTAAAGAGTTTCCAGCATTTAATACAACCGGTAAGGAAACGTATAGAATGCTTGAAAAAACGGCTAAATATGTTTTACGTGCTTTAGCTTTATATCTAGATCTTGAAGAAACATATTTTGATCAATACATACATAATGGTAATTCTATTTTAAGACCAATACACTATCCTCCTATTATTAATGAACCAAAAAATGCAGTTCGTGCTGCAGCACATGGAGACATTAATTTAATTACGCTTTTAATGGGAGCGCAAGGAAGAGGTTTACAAGTGCAAAAGCATGATGGAGAATGGATTGATGCCATTGCAGAACCAGATGAACTAATGATAAATGTTGGTGACATGCTTTCTCGTCATACCAACAACAAACTAAAATCTACAATACACAGAGTTATAAATCCGCCAAGAGAACTTTGGGGAACTTCTCGTTATTCGATGCCTTTTTTCATGCACCCAATAAGTGATATGAAATTAGATGTATTAGAAAGTTGTATTGATGAAAATAACCCAAAACAATATGAAGATATTACTGCAGGTGAATTTTTACATGAACGTCTTGTGGACTTAGGATTAATTAAAAAATAAATAAAAAGTCTCCATTTTTAGTCAACAGTTGAAGAACTGTATACTGAATTCGGATACGGTATACTAAAAAAAATGGATTTACAAGACCAACTTAAAAACTTGTTTCCAGATCATGTGGATGAAACTCCTGTAGCAGTAGATTCTAAGAAAAAAGATCTATGGTTACAAGACGATCCTATTATCTGTAAATACGAAAAACGTAAAGGAAAACCCATTACTATTTTAGAAGGCTATACTGGAGCAACCGAAGATTTTAAAGCCTTAGCAAAAGAACTTAAAACCAAACTTAGTGTTGGCGGAAGTTTTAAAGAGGATAAAATTATTATTCAAGGGGATTACAGAGATAAAATCATGGCAATGCTTAAAGAAAAAGGGTTTAATGTAAAACGAGTTGGAGGTTAAATGAACGAAAATATCTTACATATTACCAATGGTGGTAATTTAACTGGCTATTTAAAAGACCTTAGTTACGCAGGCGATTATTTAACTTGGCATGAAATGCTATGTGAAGGTCCTGCAAATCGTCTTATTAATTCGGATGCATTTATAAAAGTTAGAAAAGACTTTTTAAAAGAATGTTATGCTATTGAAGTAGACGAATATCAATACAAAAAAGAACTACATAAGCTAGACGATACCGATAAATACACAGAAATTGTATTGTGGTTTGAATACGACTTATTTTGCCACATCAATATGTTAGCTGTTCTTAGTCTATTAAACGAAAAGAAAATAAACAAACCTATCACTTTAGTTTGTAGCGGTAGAATTGCTAATGAGGATAGCCTAAAAGGATTAAGTGAACTTACTCCTGAGCAATTGGATTCTCATTATAAAAATCGAATAAAATTAACCGAAGAAGACAAAGATATAGCTGTAAATATTTGGCAAATTTATTGTGGTAAAGATCATAATCTATTAAAAAAATATATTACTAAAAAGTCCTCTTTTGAATATCTTGGTATTTGCCTAAAAGCACATTTAGAACGTTTTCCTGATTCTAGAAGTGGATTAAGTACTTTAGAACATAATATTTTAAGTCTACTGGATAAATACGAAGTGAAATCGAAACATCACTTGTTAGGTTATGCACTAAACTATCAAGGTTACTATGGTTTTGGCGATATACAGCTTATGCGAATAATAGACAACCTCGCTATATTCTATGTGGAAGAAAACGATACTATTAAATTAAATAGAAAAGGTCACGAAGTACTTTTAGGACATAAAAATTATGCTTTAGAAATAAATGACAACATGATTTATGGAAATGTAAATCGTTTAGATTTTCAATTTAATAAAAAAGAAAATAAACTTATAAAAACAATATTGCATGGCGATTAAAGAATCTGAACTAATTTTAAATCCGGATGGAAGCGTTTATCATTTAAACCTGAAACCAGAACATGTTGCTAATGATATCATTTTTGTTGGTGATCAAGATCGTGTGGAGAAAATAACCAAGCATTTTGATAGTATTGAATTCACAAAACAAAAAAGAGAATTTAAAACACAAACGGGAACCTTTAAAGGAAAAAGATTTACTGTAATCTCTACAGGAATTGGTCCAGACAACATAGATATTGTACTTAATGAGTTAGATGCATTAGTAAATATTGACTTGCAAACTAGAAAACCAAAAACAACACTGACTAGTTTAAACATAGTTCGTATTGGTACTTCTGGTTCGCTACAAAAAGATATTCCAGTAGATTCATTTGTAATGAGTACTCATGGATTGGATTTAAATGGGATGTTACATTTCTATCAAATACACGCTATTTCTAATCCAGAAATTGAAGATGCATTTATGGCATTTACAAATTGGAGTAAAGAAAAAGCAAGACCTATTATAATTAATAATAGCAAAAAGTTAGAAGCTTTATTAGATAGCGATAAAATTCATAAAGGAATGACAGCTACTGCTGGAGGATTTTATGGACCACAAGGACGTGTTTTACGTTTACCACTTGCAGACGCTACCCTAAATACAAAAATGGACACTTTTAATTTTAAAGATTTTAGAGTTACAAATCTTGAAATGGAAACCTCTGTTATTTACGGCTTATCAAAACTTTTAGGACACCATGCACTATCTATGAATGCTATTATTGCAAATAGAGCAACTGGTGAATTTAGTGCAGACCCAAAAGCTGTGGTTAACAAGCTAATCACATATACCTTAAATAAGTTAGTAGAATAATTAAATTAAACTCCTGCTCCTGCTTGTCGGCAGACAGGTTCGCGGAAAGAAATATGAAGACAGTAAAAATTGGTGGTGTCCCAGAGCATTTTAATCTTGCTTGGTATCTTACACTTAAAAATGGAGAATATAAAGACGAAGGAATTAATCTGCGTTGGAAAGATTATTTTGGTGGTACCGGACAAATGTGTACAGCGCTTCGTGATGGAGAAATAGATTTAGCAGTAATACTAACCGAAGGTATTGTTAAAGATATTATTGATGGTAATCCAAGTACCATAGTGCAAACCTTTGTAGCATCTCCTTTAATTTGGGGAATTCACGTTGCAGAGCACTCTAACTATAAAACTGTTGAAGACTTAAAAGGAACAAAAGCGGCCATTAGTAGATATGGTTCTGGATCTCATTTAATGGCATATATTAATGCGCAAAATAATAATTGGGACTTAGATAAAGACCTAAACTTTGAGGTTATTAAAAACCTAGATGGTGCAGTAGAAGGACTTACCAACGAAAAGGCGGACTATTTTATGTGGGAAAAATTTACCACAAAACCCTTAGTAGATGATGGTACCTTTCGTCGTGTTGCTAACTGCCCTTCTCCTTGGCCTTGTTTTGTGATTGCAGTAAGAACAGAATTTTTAGAAAATAATAAAGAAGATGTGCAAACCATTTTGAATATTATTAATAATACTACCAAAGAATTTAAAGATATTCCTTCCATTGATAAATCGATTGCCAATCGGTATGATCAAAAACTAGAAGATGTACAAGAATGGCTAAGCTTAACGGAATGGTCTCAAGATGTTATGGACGAAAAAACAGTCGCTAACGTACAAGAAAAATTATTTGATTTAGATATTATTTCAGAAAAATGGGAATACAATAAATTAATAACAAAACTTTAAACCCCAAACCTCTACAGTAAGCAACCTTTCAACCTTAAAATGTTGCAGTTTAACCACTTAATTATTCAAGATTGTTAAATTTTGTTAACTTTATTTAACTAAAATCGTATATTTGTACTCCAAAGCTACAAATACTAAATTAGTTGCCTATGTTATTAATAATTACATCAATCCTTATTTTCCTAGTTGCCATCAACTTTATTCTTTTGGTATTTAGTTGTAATAAGACCTCTAGAAGAAGACTTAAAGCCTTAAACAAAAACAAAAAAGTAGTTAGTGTTCGACCTACCAAATCAGAGGTTGAAAACCATCTTGCTCCAACAGGGAGTTAGTCTTACTAAAATGTTTATTTCCAAACCAATACCCTCTATTCGCGCTTAATGGCGAAGGATGACCAGAAGTTAAAATATGATGCCTAGTAGTATCAATAAGTTTGGCTTTCTTTTTTGCAAAACCTCCCCAAAGTAAAAATACCACATTCTCTTTCTTATCACTTATTAATTTAATTACAGAATCTGTAAAAGTTTCCCAGCCTCGCTTTTGATGACTTCCTGCTTGATGTGCTCTAACCGTTAATGTAGCATTTAGTAACAATACACCTTGCTTTGCCCAAGATTCTAAATTCCCAGTATTGGAAACCACTTTTCCTAAATCACTTTCTATCTCTTTATAAATGTTTTTTAAGGAAGGCGGAATCGCAATACCATCATTCACACTAAAACATAAACCATTAGCTTGACCCACATCATGATAGGGATCTTGACCAATAATAACCACCTTTACATCTTCAAAAGCACATAAGTTAAAAGCATTGAAAATTTTATCGCTTTCCGGAAAACATTCGTGCGCTTTGTATTCTTCCGCTACAAATTCCATTAAAGATTTAAAGTAAGGTGCATGAAACGTTTCATATAAATGTGCTTTCCAACTAGAATCTATGTTATATTGCATTTTTTTTACCAAATTTTAAGAAAGTCTAAAATAATACTATCTTTAAACTTGATACCCTTTTTAGCATTTAATTATATATGAAAAAACTAAAATTTCCATCGGCGCAAACCATTTTATTAATCATAGCAGGATTCGTAACTATACTAACATGGTTCGTTCCTGCAGGTAAATACGAAACTTTAGGCTACAATAAAGACGATAATACATTCACTAGAATTGGTATCGATAAATCGGAAATCATTCCTGCTTCACAAGACCATTTAGAAACACTAAATATCAAAATTCCATTAGAGAAATTTACTAATGGTGATATTTACAAACCCATAAACATACCAAATACTTACCAAAAACTAGAATCGAAACCACAAGGTATTTTAGAATTTATAAAATCGCCTGTAAAGGGAATTATAGAAGCTGCAGACATCATTTTCCTCGTTTTAATTATTGGAGGGCTAATTGGTATTATTAATAGTACAGGTGCTTTTGATGCTGGTATTTCTTGGCTCGCCAATGCCCTAAAAGGACGCGAATTTATCCTCATTATTTTAGTAACCACATTAGTTGCTGCTGGAGGAACCACCTTTGGCTTTGCCGAAGAAACCATTGCCTTCTTCCCTATTCTAATTCCCGTATTTTTAGCAGCAAAATATGATGCCATGGTAGGTATCGCTTGTATCTTTTTAGGAAGTTCTATTGGTACCATGTGTTCTACTATCAATCCGTTTAGTACCATTATAGCAAGTGATGCGGCAGGAATAAGTTGGACTACAGGACTTGGCGGAAGACTTTTTATGTTAGCTGCCTGCTTAACTATTGCTCTTATATACATTATACGCTATGGTAAACGCGTACAAAAGGATCCTACAAAATCGATTATTTACGACCAACAAGCACAAATAGCGGCATTATTTACACACGAAAATATAAAAATAGTTGCATTTACAACCCGATTACGTCTGGCATTAATTGTATTTGCACTTTGCTTTATCATCATGATTTATGGTGTGGTAGCACTCGAATGGTGGTTTGTAGAAATGACAGCAACCTTCTTAGTAGGGTCGATTCTTATTGGTTTTATTGCCAAAATTAAAGAAACCGAATTTATCGACACCTTTGTAAAAGGCGCAGGAGATTTATTAGGTGTTGCCCTAATTATCGGGATTGCACGTGGTGTTACGGTTATTATGGCCGACGGATTAATTAGTGATACCCTTTTACATTATGCAAGTTCGATGACCCAAGATATGAACAAAGGAATTTTTGCAAGTGCCATGACAGCAGTCTATGCCGGACTTTCCTTTTTCATTCCAAGTAGTTCTGGTATGGCAGTTTTAACCATGCCAATCATGTCGCCATTAGCAGATAGCGTTGGCGTTGGACGAGAAATTGTTGTAAATGCCTATCAATACGGTATGGGCCTTTTCTATTTTGTAAATCCTACAGGTTTAATTTTAGCCTCACTAGCAGTAGTAAAAGTCGGTTTCAACAAATGGTTAAAATTCGTGATGCCTTTATTCATCATCCTAATAATCTTTACTTTAATAGTTATGACCGTTTCTAGTTATTTATAAATAACGCTTTCGCGGAATCGATTCCGTGAGCATAAAACGAGTTTATTAATATCCTATTTCTTAGTCGCTACAATGTTTTTTTGTACTGGAGTTTCATAGGATTGAAAAGCTTTCACGACTAATTTGTACACTAATTGGAATACCTATGCATAAACTTTTAAGAATATTATTACTAGCCATCATTTGTATTTCTTGTAAAAATACAAAGAAACAAAAAGCAGAAAGCATTGTAAAAACAGAATATCAGGAAATAATAAACAGCCAGTACCATTTATTTGCACCTACTAAAAACATTAAAAAAGTAGTAGTCCTTTTTGGCGGATTTCCAGAAACACCAGAAGACATTAAACGAGAATTCAAAATCCGCGATCTCGCAAAAGCAAAGAATATCGCCTTACTTTATATGAACTACAATCAAAAATTGTGGTTAGAAAAAAACCAAAAACAAACACTTGCCAAGCAACTGCAAAACATCTTTAGCGAAAATAAGCTTCCAACCAAGGAAACTTATATTGGCGGATTTTCAAGTGGTGGAAATATGGCTGTATTAATTAGTGCTTTTCTAACCCAAAATAAAAACTTTCAGATACAACCAAAAGGTGTTTTTATAGTAGATTCACCAATAGACTTAATAGCGCTGTATAGAAGTTCCGAAAAAAATATAGAAAGAAATTTTTCAGAACCTGCCATACAAGAATCCAATTGGATCATCGCAACCTTAAAAGAAAATTTTGGAACGCCAGAAGCCAATCTACCACAATACGAAAAACATGCCATTTATACTTCCAAAACAAACACCATCACCAATTGGAAAGGTTTAAAAAACACAAAAATTAGACTGTACACCGAACCAGATACGCTTTGGTGGCAAGAAAACAGAAAGGCAGATTACGACCAAATGAATGCCTATTACATTCAAAAGCTTTCCGAAAGCCTTCAAAATTCCGGATTTAATCAGGTAACATATATTCCTACAGAAAACAAAGGATATCGATCCAACGGAGAAAGACATCCGCATAGTTGGTCTATTATAGATAAAACAGATTGGATAGCCTGGATTATAGAATAAGAACGATTCCATCCCACTTTAAAAGCACAAACCATAGTTTGTGCTTTTTGCATTTAAATTGGTAAAATATTAAGAAAATTCCTTTCCAATAATTGAAATAGTTAACCTACTTTTGATCCTTAAAAAATGATAGAATTACTATTCTTAGTAAAGTTAGTGGTAGCCATTACATTTGTTATTGGCTTGTCTTTTCTTGCCGAAAATGTAAGTCCAAAAGTGGCCGGAATCCTATCTGGATATCCTACAGGTTCTGCTATCACTTTGTTTTTTTTCGGATTAGAAGTAAGTCCAGAATACGCAGCAAAAAGCGCTGTATTTAATATGATTGGACTAACTGCCGCTTTAACCTTTGTGTATGTCTATTATATAGCATCTAGGTATTTTAAAAAACATACTATTATCCTATCCTCTTTAGCTGCTATACTCGCATATTTTGCAGTGGTTACACTATTACAGGGGCTTGAAATCAATAAATACATAGCCATATTAATTCCAATTTCCGTTTCGTTATTATGTATCTATCTTTTTAAAGACATCAAAAATATTGGCATTCAAACCAAGGCAAAGATCAATTTTAGAATTCTATTCGTCCGAGCCTTTTTTGCTGCTCTAATTATTTTACTCATCACCACAGTTCCAAAATTTGTTGGTCCTACTTGGGCAGGACTTTTTTCGGCCTTTCCTACTACCCTATTTCCTTTAATGATAATCATCCATTTCACCTATTCTAAAGAACATGTTCATACTATTATTAAGAATGTTCCCATAGGCATGTTTTCTTTGATTATTTACTCCTTAACCATATCTATTGTATATCCGTTGTATGGTATCTATTTAGGCACGCTTATTTCCTTTGGTGCAGCTACTTTATATTTATTGGTGTATACCAAAATAAAAAGTTGGATAGATAATCGTTCTCAATTAAAAGAATCGAACACTGCTACTTAAAAGAATCTCACGGATTTAAAAAATAGTTCCTAATTTATTTTTTTTTATATATTTGAAAATGAAAAATTTAAAAAAGCTATTATTCGTATCCCTATTTTTTATTTTAAATGCTTGCTTTAACCATGCAGACGATATTACCATTTATAGATCTGGTAAAATCGAATTAGTATCCACCATAGAAATATCAGATAAAGAGGCCGATAAGGACCAAGTAAACGAAGAAATCGAAAAAAAAATAGCCCAGTTAAAAAAAGAAGGATGGTATGTTTCCTACAAATGGAAAAAGAAATCGAAACCCTATAAAATTATCTTTACCGCTTCAAATAACATAGATAAAATTCACGAATATCAAGTAGAAACCGAAGGCGATACTCCTTCTGGAATCTATATTTATAAAAAGTTTTCCGACAAACAATACGTTGTAACTTTCGATCTATTATCAGATGCAAACAATAGAATCCTTAATCTAAGCAGAAATAGTTTACCGCTATATCGTGTCAATGACGATGGTAAACTAGAATTCACTAGAAATATAAAAAGTGAAAAGAAATACTACGTAGTTTTAGACTAAAACGTTTTAAAACAACTAATTGGGAATATTAACTTATTAATAACCACTTCAAAAACACAAACCCTAGTTTGTGTTTTTTGTTTATAAGTAAATGCATAATAGTACGAATTCGCGAATTTATTATAGCTCGAATTGTTATACTTTTGATAGTCTGCTAGCAGGTAAAAACAAACGCTACTTACCTTATGGAAATACTTATTCTTTATACTGGTTTTTTACTTGCAGCCTATGCCGTAATAGGAAATGATGTTATACAAACCTTAGGTACTTTTATTTCTTCCAATAACAAAACACATTGGACCTCGCTTTGGGGATTTGCCGGTATTATTCTATCTGCCACTTTAATTTTTGGTTGGTATATGTATGATGGAGACGTTTCCTACCAAAGATTAAATAGCATCACGCTTCCCGAAACCCTAAAATGGTGGCATTTAATAGCTCCACTTGCCTTATTGATAATTACCCGTTTGGGAATACCAGTAAGCACGACCTTTATGATTCTTAGTGTTTTTTCTAGTCAGCAATTTATTGAGAAAATGATTCTGAAATCGGTGTATGGTTATGGTATTTCTGTAATTACCGCCTTTTTAATTTATCTCTTAATTGCTCAAAGACTAGAATCTAAGGCCTCTTTAGAGAACGTCCATAAAACCAATCAAAAGAGATTTTGGATTGTTGCCCAATGGCTTTCTACTGCATTTTTATGGTCGCAATGGCTTATTCAAGATTTTGCAAACATCTATGTTTTTCTACCGCGAAGATTATCTATTTGGGAACTGCTTGGTTCTCTAGTGGTTATCTTGTCTATTATGGCCTATATTTTTAAAAACCGTGGAGGTAAAATCCAGGAAATGGTCAACCAAAAAGTCAATACTAGAAACATTCGTTCTGCAACTATTATTGATCTTTTTTATGGTGTTATTCTTTTTATATACGGAAACTATAATGCCATACCAATGAGTACCACTTGGACTTTTATTGGTATTCTTGCCGGACGAGAAATAGCTATAAACTACTTGCTTAATAAAGGGAAATTAAAAAGTTCCTACCAACTCATCGCTAAAGATTTTGCTAAAGTAAGTCTTGGTTTGGCTATTAGTATTTCTATCGTGTACCTGATTCAATTAATAAAAACGTTTTAAAAAAGCATGGAAAATTTAAATAAAAAGTTTAAAAAGGAATACCTCTAGAAAATTAGCAAGAATGGAATTTGGAGATACTACATCTGGAGCAAAAGTTTAGGCTTTAATACAAAGAGCAAAGGTTGTTGGTAAAAGCAACTTGTAGTATTAAGAAAAAAATAACATAATCTTAAAAAAATTGCATCTATATTTGTTAAAGTGAAAGCAAATTGTAACATAAATAAAGTAAATTCCATCTTGTCCGTTTTTGGACTTGCGATGTTGCTATTGCTATCTCCTTGCAAGGTTCGTAATTTTGTTCAAGCCGAATTAGGGATTCCGCAAACGACTGTCTCCAGCAAAAGTCAATCTACAATTTCGCAATCCAATTGCCAGACGTTAGCGTTTTCTGAGGGAATTCCATCTCTTTCTAAACCTACTTTTCAGGAATCAAATTTTATAATTCCACAAGCTGCAACTTTTAACATTACAAGCTATGTTTATAAACATGCTTACCACAAAAATGCATCGAAAAGCCAACATGCTACAGATGTTCCTCTCTACATTTTATATCAGAACCTAAAGATTTATTCGTAATTGATTTTCTTCTTAAGAAAAATTTAAAGCAGTTACAGTACTGTATGTATCCATTACAAATAATAAAAAATGAACTTTCAGAAAAAAAACTTGAAGTTAGCTATAATTCTATAGTTATCCTTCGTATTTTGCTTAGCTTCATTTTTATAATTACTATAACATTAACCGTTACTATTGGATAAATGGCAACTTTATGCCCGCTTTTAAGAATGTATTCTTACTAAGTGGACTTCTTTTCTTCCGTATTAATCCAACCTTAAAAATTCAAAAACAATGAAAAATTCCATCCTATTTATATCCACTATATTTCTTTTAATATTTGGTACTATCCAATTACAAGCACAAAATTTTAATCCTCAAAAAAATAATTATCTAGTACTTTCCAAAAACATAAAACAACTTCAACCGGTTCTGCTAACTGCCAATGCATTAGCAAAAGAAGACGGGAAAAAGTATGGCGAATTTTATGTCATCATTTGCGGCAAAACAGTACATGCTATTGCTGATAATTCCGATTTTAAAATCCTCCTGGAAAAGGCTAAACCCCAAAACGTAAAAGTCTTTGTTTGTGGCATTTCGCTTAACAAGTTTAACATTGCTCCTAGTACCATGCCAGCTAATTTGAAAATAACTCCAAATGGCATACTATACGGTTTCCAATTAACGAAACAAGGGTTTAACACTTTAACTATTTAAAATGAAAAACATTAGTATAAAAAACGATGCTGGGCTATTGGCTTTAGCATTGCGATTAGTAGTTGGTTGGACGTATTTTTCAGCCTTTTGGAGAAGAACTGCGCTAGCCAATAAACTCGACCCAGAAGTTGCTGGATATATTGGCGAAAAATTCAATGCGTTTTTACCCAATGCTTTAGGTATTAAACCAATGATTCAATATTTAGTTGAAAATCCAGATGTATTATGGATTAACATGGTGATTTTTACCATTATTGAAGGTGTTGTTGGCCTGTGTATTATGTTGGGTTTATTTACACGACTAATGAGTATTGGTGTATTTATGCTTGCTATGGGAATCCTTTTGGGCTCTGGCTGGATTGGTACCACTTGCCTAGACGAATGGCAAATAGGTGTACTAGGAATCGCTACAGGTTTTGTATTATTTTTAACAGGAAGCGGGAAATACTCTATAGATAACTATCTAATGAAAAATAATTTTGCAATCACCAAAAAGAAAGGCTTTGCTTGGTTAGGTTCTGGTATATTACCAATTAAGGAAAGTGTTTTTCCAAAAATTGTTTTAATCGGATCTCTTTTTATTTTAGGAATAACCTTAATGACAAACCAAGTGTTTCATGGCGGTTTATGGGGAACACTTCATAATAAATCGGTAAAACCAAAACTAGAAATTTCTGCTGGAGAAATCACAAATAACCAATTAAGTTTTGATGTTTTTAGAACGGAAGGCGTTGATGTTTATGGATCTTGGGTTATTCGTATTGCGTTATTAGATAAACAAAACAATACCGTTCTAGAGTATTCGCAAGAAGATTTGGCAGCCTTGAAAAAAGAAAGCATTTCTAACTACTATGTAGCCAAAATAAAACCTGGAAAGCATAGTTTAATAGTTCCTTTGGGTGCAAAAGCGAAGCTGCATTTAGAAAACCAAAAACTGGAAAATCTACCTAGTGGAACCTACCAATTAAGAATCACAGATATTAGTGGTGTTTATTGGGAATATGAAGTTATAAAATAACATAAGTAACATCCTATAAAAGGATTTGATATTCCTCGCGTACTTTAAAAAAATATGCTTTAAAAGCACAAACCTTAGTTTGTGCTTTTTTGTTTTTAATATAGGCATAGCAATATGGAATTTACAGAATTAGAATTCCATGTATTGCAATAAACGGAATAGCAAATACATAAGTCCTTTTTACATCTCCAGTAAAGGAACCTATTTCCTTTATGAAACAAAAAGTCTCTATCTCAATTTATGCCTATAAAAATCTATAAATTCCAGGAAATTATCTAAAGAATTATTTTGGGAATTATTTTGGGAATCTTTTCGAAATTAATTTTATTTGTCCCAAATGGTGTGCTTGATGTTCCATCACGTGAAACCAAGCCCAATGGGTATTTTTAGTCCACCAATCATCATTTCTCTTCTTAAATTCTTGCAATGTTTTCTTTCTTACTTTTTTATAGATATCTAAGTAATAACGTATTGGTTTTTCTTTTAATATTTCTTTAGAATCCTCTAAGTTGATCGCCATTTCTAACATTTTTTTTTCTTCCTCATTATAGGCATTAAAAACATCGGCGCCGAAGGAAGTTTCCTGATAAGATGCCTCTACAGCTGCTAGATGCATAATAATAGCACCTACTGAATTTGCTTTGTCGTCAAAATGAAAATCTGTTTCCATTTGATTGTATCTTTTTGTATAGGTAATAATGTCACTTTTTAAATTTTCTAGCATATAAACCATAACACCTATTTGTGTGTCGTAGCCTTTTTTACTATTTATCTCTTGTGCGCTTAAAGAAGCTGTAGATATGAATAGAATACCGACTAGCATTCTTTTAAAAAATGTTTTCATGTGTTTAATCGTTTATTACTTCGTTCTTAAAAGGAGATCTTTTCTCTTTCCCTTTTGCAAACGTATATTCATATCATTTGTTGTTTCTGTATTTGTATAAAGCGTTTTATTTTACACCTTAGAATTGCACATAAAAAAGCCAATACTTTATAGTAATATGCTTCGCAAGTAGAGGTTACCAGTATTTGCTTTTTAACAAGTTGCATATAATTAGAAAGAAATTATGTAACAAATTTAAAAATAGACCTACCTATTATTAAAACATAAATAAAATGAAAAAGACAACAAAAAGAAAAGCACTACTTCTTATACCTATTGGAATGTTCGTAATTGCAGCTTCACAGGTGTTTTCTCATTATTTCGCATTACCAGATTTTGCAAAAGGTTCCTTCGTTGGAATAGGAATTGGATTATTGATAATAGCATTAATTTACGGAAATTTTAGAACTGCTAAATAGATTTCCAATGTATTAGAAGACAAACGGAAGTCCTATAAAGGAATTACTACACTCCTATCTTACCATACCAAGACATTCTTTAAAAGCACAACATTCCGTTTTTTTATAATGCGCAAATTTGTAAATCACTTTATAAATACACGTAGTTATGAATTGCGGAAGCAAAAAACGCAGTTAATGAAGATTCTCGGATTTTAAATAATAAAATAACCGATTTCTATAATCCATTTACAATTGAAATTAATGTAAGAAATAAAAAAGGCTGTCAGATTTTTTATAATAAGATGTTGGCAAAAATTAGAACGGAATGATAGATTAACAAATGAAAACCTCCGTTAATCAAATGGTACTGTTCTTTTGCTACAAAAATAAATATACTTGAAAAATTATATTAAGAACAAAATTAGAAATTATGACTAAACGCAAAACAATTTACTTACTAGCATTTTTAACTATCGGAATTGTAACTATCAACTCTTGCAGTAAAGACGATGATTGTTCGGAACAAACTTGGTACCAAGATAATGATGGAGATGGATTTGGAAACCCAAGTAGTTCCCAAAAATCTTGTAATCAACCAAGTGGATATGTTACTGATAATACAGATTTTGATGACAATAATACTTCGGCATATCCAAATGCAGTAGAATTATGTAATGGAATAGATGATAATGGTAACGGAACTATAGATGAAAATCCAACAGATTGCGGATTTGGAGAAGTTTGTGAAAACGGTTCTTGTACCGCAGCGGTAACCTATTATAAAGATAACGATAGTGATTTGTTTGGAAACCCAGGAGATACAATAATTGCAGGAAGCACTGCACCAATTGGATATGTTATTGACAATACGGATTGTAATGATAATGATGCTAATACTTATCCTGGAGCACCTGAGAATACTACAGATGGAGTAGACAATAATTGTAATGGTTATACGGATGAAACACTTTGCACAACGGATGCTGATTGTCCAAATGCTTGTATTGACCAAGGTAACGGAATTTGGATTTGTCAATAAATAACTAGAATGAAAAAAGAAAATACAACGCGGAAATAAGTAAATCAATAACGAGTTAAATGCTGAATTTTGAAATAACCAAATCGTATTAAAAAAGAGAATTAAATATTTAAACGTTACGAATAATAATGTGCGCTCGGTATTGCGTTTTATAAACAAAAGTAAAACCGAATTTCAATTTATTAATATGGACAGATAACCAAACACACTTTAAAAGCACAAACCTAGATTTGTGCTTTTTTATTTTTAATACATACAAAACCATACTATTTCCTCGAATTAGAATAGCATTACACGCTATAATCCACTAATATAAAATACTGTTTCTCAATGGAATACACGTAAAACTACTTATTGCATGTTACTATTTTAAATAGTAACTTGGTGGTAACCACTTTAGTGAAATAAGCACTTGTTTACAGGATATAAATATTTCGCTAAAATTAAAACCAACGATATGAAAAATGCAATCGCAAAAATAACGCTATTTTTTACCCTATTTATTTTTGGAGCTACCCATGCACAAGAGAAAACGGATACTTTATATGGGAACAACGAAACCGTTGGAAAATACATAGCCCTAAACGGTGCAAAAATATATTATGAAGAATATGGAAAGGGAGAACCGCTTTTACTAATTCATGGAAATGGAGGAAGCATTAAAAATATGGAAAATCAGATTGCATATTTTAAATCCAAATTTAGAGTCATTATTGCGGACAATAGAGGACATGGAAAGTCCGAATTAAAAACGGATTCTTTAACCTATAAGCAAATAGCAAAGGATTTAGATGGCTTAGTAAAACACCTACAGCTAGATTCTTTACATATCCTTGGATGGAGTGATGGCGCCATTTTAGGACTTCAAATGGGGATTAATAATGAAGTGAAGATAAAAAGAATTGCAGCGATGGCTGGTAATCTAAGACCAGATAGCACCGCGGTACATAGCTGGGCTCCAAATAAAGTTAAAGAATATGAAATACAAGTAAAAGAGTTTATAGCAAAAGGAGATACCTCCAGAGATTGGAATTTGATATTACAACAATTTGGTCTGTTACTTAACCAACCCAACATGAGTCACGAGGATTTAAAAAAAATAAAGGCGCCCGTATTATTAATCGCCGGAGATAGAGATATTATTAAAAATGAACACTCTGTTGAAATGTTTAACCATATTCCAAAAGCGCAACTGTGTATTCTACCAGGAGCTACACATGCTGCTCCAACCATGATTCCTGAAATATTTAATGAAATTGTGAATCGGTTTTTAACCGCACCATTTACGATGCCTAATTCATCAGATAGATTCAAATAATTGTAGCCAACATTGTATAAAATATCACTAGGTTCTCCTCTATTCCACCGCAGCTAAACACACTTTAAAGCACAAACTTAGATTTGTGCTTTTTATTTCTAATAAATGTATAGCCATACAGTTTCAAGCATTAAATTGCTATATATCACCTACAAAATACACGTAGAAACACCTATTGCAAAAAGGGATTTTAAATGGTAACTTAGTTTCGTCAATCACATGACTACAAACACTTTACTAATATAAAATGGTGCCTTTATTGGTTATATAATAAGTTATGTTTCCATATTAGAAACCGACTTCAAGCACAAATTGTGCAAGGAGTCCGTTTGATTTAAAAATAGATTTAAGAAAGAATAAACGACAGATTCTATATTACTCTAGATTACATTTCTCTATCTAAATTATAGGATGAATATTAATTAACTAAAAGTAATTTAAACTATCATGACACTACGATTTTACAAATTAAATATAATAATAGCCTGCCTTTTTTTAAGTGCATGTTCTAATAATGAAAAAGAATTTGGCACCATGATTATTCATGGAGGAACCATTTATACCGTAGACTCTATACAGCCAACAGTAGAGGCAGTTGTAACAAAAAATAATACAATTCTCTTTGCTGGAAGTTTTGAAGAAGCCAAAAACTATCAAAATGAACAAACGGAACTTATAAATTTAAAAGGGAAGACAATGACGCCTGGCTTAATTGAAGGTCATGGTCATTTTATGGGCTTAGGCTATAATGAATTAGAGCTTGACCTTATGAATACGAGAAGCTATCAAGATATTGTAGACGCTGTTGCAGAGAAAGTGAAAACGTCTAAACCAGGGGAATGGATTCTTGGTGGAGGTTGGCACCAAAGCAAATGGGACTCTATGCCAGCAAACATAGTTAAAGGATTTCAGACGCATCATTTACTCAGCGAAATATCACCAGATAATCCTGTTTTTTTAAGTCATGCAAGTGGTCACGCAGGCTTCGCAAATGCTAAGGCTATGGAAATTGCAGGTTTAAATGGCTTACGTAAAGAGGGAATCAATACTTATAGTATGGAAGGAGGAGAAGTCATTGTAGATCAATTTGGTATGCCAACAGGAATTTTCAATGAACGTGCACTATCTCTGATTTACAAGTATATCCCAGAAGAGACGCCAGAAAAAAACATGCAAGCTTTTAATCTAGCTATGGAAGCGTGTCATAAAAATGGTATCACTAGTTTTCATGACGCAGGTATTTCAAAAAATACCATAGCGCTCTACGATGATATGCAATCGGCTGGAAAAATGAATGTTAGAATGTATGCTATGTTAAGAGGTGGTGAAGAATTACTTAAGGAATGGTTAGAAAAAGGTCCAAGGATAGATCCAGACCATCGTTTTACTATACGTTCTATAAAATTAAGTTGTGATGGTGCTTTAGGTTCAAGAGGTGCTTGGCTATTAGAACCTTACACAGATCGCCCAGGGCACTATGGCCATGAAACGCTTCCTATGGATCTTGTAAAAGAAGTAGCAATAAAAGGACTTCAAAACAATTTTCAAGTCTGTTCACATGCTATTGGAGATCGTGCTAATAGAGAAATTCTGGATCAATATGAATTAGCTTTAAAGGAATTAAATATGTTAGATACCGATCATAGATTCCGTATTGAACATGCCCAACA
This sequence comes from Lacinutrix sp. WUR7, assembly GCF_016864015.1. Classification (NCBI taxonomy): domain Bacteria; kingdom Pseudomonadati; phylum Bacteroidota; class Flavobacteriia; order Flavobacteriales; family Flavobacteriaceae; genus Lacinutrix; species Lacinutrix sp. WUR7. Next base: position 3,291,923 of record NZ_CP045067.1, read on the forward strand.
TTTACATCCAGATGACATTCCTCGTTTTGCAGAATTAAATGTAATTCCTGCAATGCAGGCAATACACTTGTCTTCCGATAGACCTTGGGCCATTGACCGTTTAGGTGAAAAACGAATCAAAGATGGTGCCTACATGTGGCAAGATTTATTACAGAGTGGCGTTCCTATTGTTAATGGAACGGACGTACCTGTAGAACCTCTTAATCCTATTGCTAGTTTCTATGCTAGTGTAAGTCGTAAAACACTTAAAGGAACTCCGGAAGGCGGTTATGAGCCAGAACAAAAAATGACACGAATGCAGGCTTTAAAATCATATACTTTAGATGCTGCTTATGGCGCCTTCGAAGAAAACATTAAAGGTTCTATTCGTAGTGGTAAGCTTGCTGATTTTACAATTTACAATCAAGATTTGATGACCGTGGCAGAAAATCAGATTTTAAATACCGAAATCGTCATGACCATTTTTAATGGTAATGTAGTGTACAATAAATTAGCAAATTAACGAAAGACCAACAACGTAAACCGTTATTTTTCAACTCAATACTAGCTTACAAACATTCCTACGGAATATTCTATCTGTCATTTATTTGCTAAATTAGGTGCTTAACAACGCCACTAATTATATACAAATCGGTTAACGACAATTATAAAAAAATGAATAGTTTCCTGGAAATAAAATTTAGAATTCCCCTGTTTGTATTTGCAGCGCTACTATTTCAAATGGTTGGCTGTAAACAGGTATCTGAAAATGCGGATGCGAATGAAAATGCTATCCAAGCGAGTTTTCATCATGTGCATCTAAATGTCAGAGATAGAGATTCAACCATAGCATATTATGAAAAATACTTTGGCGCAACTCGAGTAAAATACCGCGACCAAGCGGACGCCCTGTTTACGGAGAAATCCTTTTTATTCATGCATCTCGTAGATAACAAACCTTCAACACATTTAGGTTCTAGTTTATGGCATATTGGTTGGTCTGGTGTAGATGGGCAATCCGAATTTGATTGGAGAGTGAAAGAAGGAATAGCGATTCATACACCTATTACGCCACTTTACGATAATTTTTGGATGTACTTTCTTGGTCCAGAACAGGAAGTTATAGAGGTTTATACCGGAAATAAAAACCATAGATTTGAACACATACACTTACTAGCCACTAATGTGGATAAAACGATGGATTGGTTCAAATCTAATTTGGGGTTGCTTCCTCTATATGAAAAGGCAAAACAATGGGAGAACAACAAGCTTCGGTGGAAATGGAATTTACTAACCGTCGATAATATTAATATCATAGTATTTGGCAAACCAGTGGAGAAAGAATCATGGTGGCCTAAAGAAAAAATGAAACCAACAGATGGTAGTGCAATCGATCATATTAGTTTTTCATTCGAAAATATTGAACCAGTAATGGATAAAATGAGAGCTGCTGGGTTAGACATTGTACAGGATATAAAAATAGATTCTATGTATGGTATGAAAAGTTTTTTCGTTAGAGGCCTTGACGGTCTGCTAGTAGAAATAGTAGAGGAAAAACCAATCCCTGAGGGCATCTGGCGCTAATAACACAAACACCGTTTCCTGTAAGATAATTACAAAACCTTATATATGATGAAGTTCTTTAGACACATAAGACAGCGACTACTTTCTGAAAACAAATTCAGTAAATATCTAATGTATGCAGTTGGAGAAATTATACTGGTTGTTATCGGTATTTTAATTGCGCTACAATTAAACAATGCCAAAGAAATTAATAAACTTGATGAAACAAGGCACAACTACTATAGTCAGATTTTAGTGGATCTGGATAAAGAAATAGAAAACATTACAAATCGAATTTCCTTTTTAAAAAGTAACACTGTCTCTTTTGAAGCATACAACAAATATTTGGAGACTTTAGATTTAGAGCCTAATCAAATTATGCAGGAATTACTTAAAATTAATAGAGTATCTAGATACGCATCATTTAACACGAATACTATTCAAACATTAGAATCGACAGGAGATATAAAATTAATGCCAGAAATTATTCGAAATCATCTACTGGATGTAAAGCGCTCTCAAGAAAGTTTCAGTAAAGTGTCTAATGGCAATAATGAAGTATACTTAAATGCGCTAATGAAACCGCTTCAATTAGGTCTTCTTAGATTAAACACGAAAAAACCTATGTATAAAGGTTCAAGAATCCATGATAATATAGAAGAAATTATTTTGACACTTGAAGGTGCATTAGGTTTAAAATATTATACTGAAATTAACAATACTAAAGCCCTTAGCGATATGCTGATTAATATAAAAGAATTAAAAGTAAGGATTAATCTTGAACTTAAAAACAAATAACGAAAGCACAACAACGTATAAAAAAACAATCTAATGCGCATTTTAAAAATGCCGTGTATTACTTTGAAATGGCTTCCATAGAGCAACCAAACAATATTGCTATTTTAGAAGCGCTAAAAATGGCTTATGATAAATCTGGCCAAAGCAATAAAGCCATGGAGACACAGGAAAAAATTCAAGCCTTACAAGGATAGTATGTTTAAGGAATAGATGCAGGTGCACCCCAGTTTTCTGATTTTCAACTTGGCTCCTGCTTCATACCAAAATAATTTTATAATTTGCAGACTACGAGCTAGATACAAAACCGATGAGCTGTAGCATAAGAAACCACCAAACAATGTTTAAATGCTTTAGATTAGCGAAACCACATGTTGCAAAGCAAAATCAAAGGTCTGGCAAACCATCTTAATTATTTAGAAGCAGGAAAGCACGAATGCCTTAAATTAATTGCTCTTTTAGAAAATAAAAATACAAGGGTTTTAAAAAATAAATCAAATGACTTGGAATAAAATTAAAAAATCAATACAAACGGATTTACTTTCTAGAGATTTAAAAAACCCTAAAATAAGGTTAAATGCATTAGAAAGAGTTGAAATATTATTGACAACTAAAAATCCAAAACTAATTAGAAATCCCGAGATTGAATTCAAAAAGATTGACAAAAATGAATTAAAAGAAAGTCTTTCAGCATATAAGAAAAGTGGGGAAATATCCGCTTCTGAAAGCAGTATAATTAACGAAATTTATAAACGAATTTAATTAAACAATAAAATCGATTTACCAACACCGTATACAAACAATTGCGATTTTCCTTCGGGAAATCCTCGCTGACAAACCGAAAACTATTCTTATGCATAAACGCAGTACCTAATGTGGAAACCAATACCAAAAAAGAAAATTTGGACAATCTATTTGACATACATGAACCTGAAAAAACCTGCGAATATCGTGGTGAAACTTATCACGTAAGAGAAAATGGTTCTATTTTTAGATGTCAAAAAATCAACAAAAGAAAAAGACCTTTAGACGAAAAGTGGACTTTCGGGAATCCATGTAAGCAACAAGGCTATATGAACTTCTCATCAGAGACAGTTCATAGGATTGTGGCAACTGCGTTTCATGGAAAACAACCTTCGGAAAAACATGTTGTCGACCATATTGACACGAATAGGAAAAACAATAGACCTGAAAACTTAAGATGGGTAACAAGATTGGAAAACATCTTACTAAATCCAATCAGTCTTTCAAGATTAATTTCCAAATATGGCAGTATTGACAATTTCCTTTCAAATCCATCTAAACCAATAGATGGCGAACTTGATCAAAGATTTGATTGGATGCGAACGGTTACAAAAGAAGAATCAGAAAATACTTTAAAAAATTTGCTGAATTGGGCTAAAAAAGGAAAAATTCCATCAGGAGGACAGCTAGGCGAATGGATATTTTTAAATTATACACAACAACCAGAAAAGTATGAGGAGGAAAATCTATTAACAGAATCCTTAACAACAAGTGCAATTCAAAAAAAGTGGAAAACTCAAAGCGAATTTCCAAATTGTCCAACTTCAGTATCTGAAAACTCAATTGACAGTTATAAACAAAACCTAGTGAAAGGAAGTGCCTTTTCAAAAAATCAATATGGGAAATCTGTAGTGGAGGATTTTCAAATACATGAAAACAAAAGAGAATTATTAGTATTAACGAAAAGTGATAGTATTAAACCATTCGCACTCGCAAAAGTTTATATAGAAAATGAAAAGTTTGTTCATGAAAGTCTAGGCACATTTTTCACCTTAATCGGAGCACAAAAACAATTTAATCTAGCATTAGGTCTAGAATGGACTGGAGAAGATTCTATAGACGATTATTCATAAGTTAAAAAACTAGACACAACACCATATATAATTTATCACCACTCCTAACCCACCACAACAAAACACACTTTAAAGCACAAACCTAGATTTGTGCTTTTTATTTTAAAGAAATGCATAGCCATACGGTTTCCCGTAATAAGAATATTATTTCTTGTTATACCTTCGAGTGGTCAACTACTGTTAATTACTTTGTAAATATACGTAGAACTACGTATTGTAAATTACTGTTTTAAATAGTAGCTTGGCGTTATAAACTTTAATACTAGAAGTGCTTTTGTTATTCTGCGCTTATAGGATAAGAGTAAGTTTAGTTATTATATAAAAAGTTAGCCACAAGCAAGAGAAACATTGATGAAAAAAATTGACCTTCATACACATACAATACCTACTGTAAGCGATAGTGACTTTGAATTTAGCTTACCAAAAGTTAAGGAATATGTGGAGAGGTTAGAACTTGATGCTATTGCAATCACTAATCATAATACGTTCGACTCAAAGCAGTATTTCGAAATACGGAATAGCTTATCAATTACAGTTTTTCCAGGAATAGAAGTTGACTTAGAAGGTGGTCATATTCTTGTAATTACTGACCCAAATGAATTTGAAATCTCTGATTTTGAACAAAAGTGTAATAAAGTTTCTAGTATCATTCGAACTAGTGAAGACACTTTATCAATCGAGCAATTCAACGAGATTTTTACAGATTTATCAAAATATATCCTAATACCTCATAACGATAAGAAACCAAATATTAAGCAAGAAACAATTGATGCATTAAAGCCTCATATCACATCTGGAGAAGTTGCAAGTGTTTCTAAATTTAAACGTGCGATAAAAGATGACGATGGTTTAGTTCCAGTCATATTTAGTGATGTTCGCTTTAAGGTTCAACTAACTAATTTCCCGTCACGCCAAACATATATTGACTTAAATGACATATCGCTTTCTGGAATTAAGTCCTGTTTATGTGATAGAAGTAAAATATCATTAACCAAAGAAAGTGGAAATGATTTTTTCCAAGCAACAGACGATGGACTAGTGTTATCAACAGGCTTGACAATTATATTAGGAGAAAGGTCGTCTGGTAAATCTGTAACATTAAACAAAATATCTGCTTCGTCTGGCAATGCAAAATATATCAAACAGTTTTCATTATTACATAATGATGAGCAACAATTTAATGATACGAATAACGCTAGACTTAGTTTAGTTCGTCATAATTTTTTAGGGGAATTTAGAAAAGTAGTTGAAAAGACTGTTCAAGTAGATTTAGAAAAAAATCACATAGAAATTGAGAATTATTTTGATTCACTGAAAAAATTCGCATCCGAAAACGAGAAAAAGGACTTATATTCAAAATGTGTAATATTCAGTGAAAATGCTTTTATAATCAACGACTTAAGTAATCTAGACAAAGTTATAAAAGCCGTTGAGACGTTAATAAAAAACAATGAATACCAAGATATTATCCAAAAGCATTTAGAAACTAAAAAATTAAAAAGTTTAGCAATTGAACTAAATCAAAAGGCTATTGATTCAAATGTTGACAATAATAAAAAGAATTGGATTAATTCCTTAACAAGCGATATTACAAGAGAATTAAGAATTAAAACTACTGGTTCGGTAATTGAGGATTTGGACTTTTACAAGATAGCTTTGGATGAAGTTAGAGTAAATAAATTTAATACTGTAGCATCCGAACTCAAAATGAGCAGAGATATACATAGAGAAGAATTAGGCAAGTTCTCTATTGTGACTTCTACAAATAAAATTGAAGGAGCCGCAGACCTTCAAAAAATTGGTAGAGACAAGAAAACTTATAGTATTGCTTTTAGTCACTATAACACATCTTCATATCAATATTTATTAAAACTCAAGGAATTAGGTGTTGAAGATGCTAACTTGTTTAATTTTTTCATCAAAATTGAATCTGTTACCTTAAATAAAGATGGATTTATAGTTTCGGGAGGAGAACGTTCTGAATTCAATCTAATTCACGAAATTCAAGACGCTACGAAATATGATTTATTGCTAATAGATGAGCCTGAATCCTCTTTTGATAACAATTTTCTTAATAAAGAAATTAACTCAATAATTAAGCATATTTCTACTTTGATGCCTGTAGTTGTTGTAACTCACAATAGCACAGTTGGAGCTTCGATAAAACCAAATTTTATAGCAATAACTAAAAAAAGCATAGAAGATGGAGAATTCATTTATCGTATTTATACTGGTTATCCATCAGATAAAGAACTGGTAAGTCCAGACGGAAACAAAATCGAAAATTATAAAACTTTACTTAGCTGTTTAGAGGCAGGTCTCGATGCATATAATGAAAGAAAAGAACAAACATATGACATACTTAAAAATTGACAATAATAAAGGACACTATAGAATTGAGGGAACAACCGAAGAATGGACTGAATTAGACCAAATTAGTAAAGATGACTTGTTGAAACTATTGGTGAAAGCGACAACAGAAGAATTTGAAATGGATGAATACAAAGATGAACTTCTTCAAAATCCTGCTCATAACATAATTTACAAAAATGTTTACGGGAAATTTACAGAACTTCTTAGTAATAAAACTAGATTTCAAGATAGTGTGAATTTAATGTACAAATCAGCAATCGATAAATACACAATTGAATTAACTGAAGAAGAAGAATAGTAATAAATGCCAGTGGCTAACAATGTATATAAAACATAGCTACTATAGGCTTTACCAAAGGTTTTTGTGTGTTTGTAAAGACCGCCAAATTTTTAAATTTGGCTTTTAGTAAAATTAAGATAAAAAGAAAAATTTAAAAATTCGGCTCGTGTATAATCCGAAACGATAGCGTCTTTTTACACGCTACGTTTCATATACTAACCGTTATGCTCAATTTCTAAAATGAACATCCTTAAAAAAATGAACTATTTCAGACTATTACTTCTCTTATTAATTGTTTCCTATTCAAATTTATTTGCTCAAACTTATGATGGTTTTTCAAACGAGGAAATTCAGTCCGTATTTAAGCAATGGAATATGGATAATTGGGATGATGGAGGTGAAATATCTCGTTATATATTTTTAAATATGCCTGAATTTTGGACTCACGCCATAATCCATAGAGAAGGAAATGTTAAAAGCCTAAAAGAAGATTACCGCAAAGAAATCGAGGAGTTTGTTGTTACTTCTGAATTAGGACAAATGACACTTCAAGACTATGTCAAAACTTGCGACAAAGTGGATGGTATGATAATATTGCAAGGAGACCGTATTGTATATGAAGCCTACCCAAGAATGTTTTCAAACGATAGGCATCTTTACTGGTCAGTATCTAAAGTATTTGCTTCAACTCTTATAGCAGTTTTGGAAGACAGAAAACAACTTGATGTAACAAAACCAATAGAACATTATCTACCTGAACTTAAAGGGTCTGGATGGGAAAGTGTACCCATAATTGACATTCTTGATATGGCTTCAGGAATTGATTGTCGTGAATGGGTGGATGGCGCTTTTGAAAACCCTGAAACTTGTTACTATCAATTTGAAGCAGCTCTTGGATTTCTAAAACGAACAGAAAAAACCGCAGACAATGCTTTTGAGCACATTAAAACCTTATCATCTGCAAAAACTTCTGGAGAAATATTTGAATATACTTCAGTGAACACTTTCGTTCTCTCTTGCCTAATAGAAAGAATCACAGGTCTTTCTTATGCAGAAAATATTGAGCGTGAAATTTGGCGAAAAATTGGTGCGGAATCTGATGCATTTATTACGCAAACAAATGGCACGAGTGTATCTCACGCAGGAATTAGTTCTACACTTCGAGATTTAGCTCGATTTGGCTATATGTTTTTAACCGATGGTCGTTCAGGTGATAATACTTTCGTTTCAAATGAATATTTCGATAAAATTCAAAAGCAAGGTCGTCCTCATTTGATTACTGCATACGGTTCTGAAAATTACACGCTTGATAAAGAAGTTGTTCATCACAATACCTATCAATGGGACAAAGTAATGGAAGATGGAGATTTTTATAAAGGTGGTTTTAGCGGACAAGGTCTTTACATTTCACCTTCTCGAAATTTAGTGATAGCCTTTTTTGGAACTGCCGATGATAAAGGAGTTTATAACGAATTAGATGATATTTCAAGACAGGTTTCTAAATCAAACCTTTTTGATTAATAAAAGAAATAAATTAAAACAGAGCATAACACCGTATACAATTTATTGCTAGTTCTAGCCTACTCACAAAACCCCTTTCGCATGCTATTCGCTATATATTTATTAACTTAGATGCTTTTAACCATGTAACTGGTCTTACTTTTATGATTTTCTCTGCAATTAAAATTATGCAATTCAAAAAGTATTTAAAGTCCATGAACAAATAATATAACATCTTTCTTTTTGTTGCTATCTTATCTCCTATTTTCCAAATGACGCATAAATATAGTATTCCATTTTTATTATATCACTTAGTTTCCTACTAACAAAACCTTATGAAACACCTACTTTTTTCTTTTTTTATTTTCTATTCCTGCATTGCTATTAGTCAGAATTTTGAAGGAACACTTACCTATAAAAACGATCTTGTACTTTCAAAAAAACTTGTAGAAAAAACAGGGCTCACCGTTGAAAAAATGAAAAAAAATAATTCCTTTTTTGCATACACGGAAATCACCTATAAGCAAGGTAATTATTGTATGGAAGCGTCAAATTCAAGAATAAAACAGATTTATAACCCGGAAAGAAAGGAGCTTTTAACTATCGATAGCAAACTAGATTTAGTTTCGGCAATAATAACGAATATAGATTTAGAATTTGAAAAAACAGGAAACCTTCCAAAAATAGAAATTGTAGATACTAAGGAAGTAATTCTTTCGCATACTTGTAAAAAAGTAGTGGTCACTTGGCAATCGGGAGTTTATGCGTATTACTATAATTCGCAATTCCTTCCAATGGATCCTAATTTATATGCCAATCATAGGTACGATATGTGGTTTGAATTCTTAAAAAAATCCAATGCATTGCCTTTAAAAATCGTAAAGAAAACTAACGGCTTTATGACCGCTACAATGACCTTAGAAAAAGTAGATGCCCATGCTGTTAAAGACAAGAAATTCAAATTACCGAAGCTAAAACCACACGAAGATTTTGTGTTTGAAAAAGGAAATCAGCGGTATTATAAGAAAGATTAACGCGGATTATTTTTCCAAAAATCCCAACATCTTTGCATTCACCACTTCCGCTTGATCAATAGATAAAAAATGGCCTGCATTATTAATAACTTCCCCTTTTCCTTGTGGTAGCATTTTGGCAATTTCTATGGTTCTTCTTTCATTAATCATATCGTCATCCCCAATTAAAACCAACACCGGCATTTGCAGAGATTTTAGCACGTCATTAGAAAACGGTTGCATACTAGACATAAATTGATTTACCGAGTCTTTTTCGGTAGCGATATAATATTGCTCTAAATAGGCATCGCTAATATTAGCAACATTACTAGACATACTTTCTAGGCTTTGTGCGATGCGTTTTTCTTTAGAAGAAAGCAATGCAGCAACATTTTTAAGTAAATTCATACTTGGTTTAATCCAGGTAAAGGTTTGCGCCGGACTCAATAAAATCAGGCTTTTAATTCTTTTCTGGTTGTCTAAAGCAAGGTTTACCGCTAACCAACCGCCACGAGAAGCGCCAATAAGATGAAAGCTGTCTAACTCTAAAGCAAACAACACTTCTTGATACCAATCGATAACGTGGTCTACACTATCTAAATCTGTATACAAATAAGACTTTCCTGGTTCTAGTATAAAATCAATAGCATACACACGATGGTTGCTGCTAAGTGCTTTAATATTTGGATACCACATGGTAGAACTCGCATTCATGCCATGTAATAAAACTACAGGTGCGGCATGTTCTGGTCCGCTAACAATCACATGTGCAACACCATCTGTAGTCGGAATGTATAATTCTTCAAAAGCGACATCCCATAACTTTAGGGTTTCGTCATAGGCTTCAAAATACGCTTTATCCGAAGCATCTGCCTTGGAAATATAATCTGGTATTTTTTTATAGGCATCATATTTACTAGTGCAACTCATAAATAAAACAGAAAAAATAAGTAGTAAAAAGAATCTCATAATTAGGTGTTATTAATCGTTGTAAATTTAATGCTAATTCGCGGGAACATGCTACCAATTTCGTAAATTTGTAGTACCCAAAAACACCTATTAAAAGAAGGAGTATTTTTCCGTTCCTATCTACCGACAGGCAGGTTCACGGAATAAAAAACACAGTAACATGGAGAGAGAGCAAGTTTTAAAAGAAATCATTACTGGATACCGAAATACGATTCAGCAACGTTATCAATATCAAAATATCAAGGATACCTATGGACTTCCAGATTCTATAGATGCCGAAACCGTAAACCAGCTTCGGGAGTATTTTCTGAATTATATGTATCCAGAATTTGAAAAACGACAAGAATTAAACGAGGCGTTTAGCAGTCTGGAAGAATTCACCAAGCATCCCAAAAAATTAGTAAGTATTGCACTAGATGCTACCAAACTGATTTTTAAATATGGAAGACACCTTCCTAAAATATTAAATACCGGATTAAAGGCCATGCAGTCTTTTAAAGCTGCAGATAACTTTGAAAATAATCTGGTAGATGAAGCCATAAAAAATAAGATCGAAGGACCTTATGATCCAGAAAAGATACATGCGCTCATTAAATTATTATCTCGGGAAGAAATAGAGAAATTTATTAGTATTTCAGAATCGTTATTTGATGTGTTACACGATAAAATCCTCATTAAAAAAATCAAAGGAATTATTGAGTATCTAATAAAAATGATGCGAAAAAAGGAAAACACCTATACTCCACAACAAATTAAAGGTCTAGAAATAGGACTGGAAATGTTAACGGAAGGCGATGCCCTTTTTAACCGATTAACTTTAGAAGATCAGCAAAATTTAGTCGACCTCATTATAGAAATAGAAAAAGATGCTTTGGAGCTTATTTTTTAGAAAGTACTAAAAGCTACATCTAAAAGTAAAATTCCAAGTCTCAAGGCAATTGCTTAACTTTGTTGTGCTATAAAAAAGTATTCCATAAAACAATAATGCCATTTCCTCTTTCGCGGAATAAATTATGATAAACATACCCGAAAAAACATTACAAGATTTAGAATTTTCTACCGTTTTACAACAAGTAAGTGAACTTTGCATTACGCCTTTAGGACATGCCCAAGCGTTACAAATTACGCCATATAAAACCAAAGAAGAATTACTAGTATCCCTACAATTGGTGGACGAATATCTATCGTCTTTTCATAATGACAATAGAATTCCAAATCATGGTTTTGATACTATTGCTAAAGAATTAAAGCTTTTAAAAATTGAAAACACGTTTTTAGAAATACACAGTTTAAAAAAATTGGTATCTATTTCATTAACGTGTAATGAGATTGTAACATTCCTTAAAAAGTTTCAGGAGTATTATCCTAAATTACATGACTTCGCTTTCTATATCGAAGTGACCAAAGAAATCATTGAAAAAATTGATGCGAATGTAGATCGTTTTGGCGACATAAAAGACGACGCTTCTCCCCTGCTTTTTGAGATAAGAAAAAGCATGAATACCCTTAAAGGTAAAATTAACGGCAGTTTTGCTTCGGCATTAAACAGTTACCATCAACTCGATTATTTAGATGATATACGCGAATCTGTTGTAGAAAACAAGCGGGTTCTTGCTGTAAAAGCCATGCATAGACGTAAGGTGAAAGGTGCTATTATGGGAAGTAGTAAAACAGGAAGTATTGTTTATATTGAACCAGAAGCGACTTTAAGACACACCAGAGAGCTTAATAATTTAGAGTTTGAAGAAGCCGAAGAAATTGTAAGAATCCTTAAGGAAATCACCAATTTTGTAAGACCCTTTTTACCTTTATTAGAAAAGTACCAAGACTTTTTAATTGCTATCGATGTAATTTCCGCGAAAGCGAAATATGCACGATCTATGGATGCTATTCTTCCGGAAATTAATGAAAACAGAACGCTATTTATACGCGATGCATATCATCCTTTATTACTTTTAAATAATAAAGCGAAGAAGGAAAAAACATTCCCGCAAACCATAGAATTAAAACAAGACAGTAGAATTATCGTTATTTCTGGTCCCAATGCGGGAGGAAAAAGTATTACACTAAAAACCGTAGGATTACTACAAGTCATGCTACAATGTGGAATGTTAATTCCGGTACATGAACGTAGTTCTGTGTGCTTGTTTGATAGAGTTTTAAGTGATATTGGAGATAACCAATCTATTGAAAATCAACTGAGTACCTACAGCTACCGACTGAAGCAAATGAATTATTTTTTAAGAAAGTGTAATAAGAATACGCTTTTCTTAATCGATGAATTTGGTACAGGATCAGATCCGGAACTTGGTGGTGCTTTAGCAGAAACTTTTTTAGAAGAATTTTATCATCGGGAAGCTTTTGGGATTATCACCACGCACTACTCCAACTTAAAACTATTAGCGAACGAGTTGCCTTTTATGGAAAATGCAAATATGCTTTTTGATGAAAAAAGTTTAGAGCCTATTTACAAACTGGTGATTGGTAATGCAGGAAGTTCGTTTACGTTTGAAGTAGCACAGAAAAATGGGATTCCGTATAGTTTAATAAATCGTTCTAAAAAGAAGATAGAACGTGGTAAAGTACGTTTTGATGCTACTATTGCAAAGCTTCAAAAGGAAAGAAGCAAACTAGAGAAAACCGGACAATCTTTAAAAGAAAACGAAAAGAAAAAACTTGCTGAAGCAGATAAGCTCGAAGAGATAAATGCGAAGGTGCAGAAAAAACTAGAAAACTATCAAGAGCTATATGATAGCAATCAACGTTTGGTGTATTTAGGAACCAAAGTGAATGATTTAGCCGAAAAATTCTTCGATAATAAACAGAAAAAGCAATTAATGGCAGAACTGTTTAAGCTGGTACAGATTGAAAATTCGAAACGTAAAAAAGTTACTGTTAAGCAGAAAAAAGCGAAAAAACATAAAGAGACGCAAGTCAAACAAGAAGTAGAAAAGAAAGTAGAAGTTATTAGAGAAAAGAAAAAGGAAGCCAAGAAAAAAGCAATCGTTCCCGAAAAACCGAAAGCGATTCTAAAAGTTGGTGATCGTGTACGTATGGAAGATGGTCGTGCGGTTGGAACTATTGATAAAATGGAAAAAAACAAGGCCGTTGTGAATTATGGTATTTTTACGACTAACGTTAGTGTAGCGATGTTAGAACTTGTAGAGGCTGTTAAAAAGTAGTTAGTAAAAATTAGAATGTCCTTTAGGTATTAACTCCTCTTGCTTATAATTTCTTTTATTAGAAATTATAATTCATTCTCCTCTTTAAAAAAGAGGAGAGCATTAAAAAAAAATGCTTTTAGACTACCTTTTAATACCATATAAAAAGAAACATAGTACTTGTTCCTCGCTATAAACAAAGGAGATGATTTTTAAAAAGAAAAAATCGAAGGGTTTTAATCTTTTGGTTATATAAACACTAATAAAAAGAGATTCTCCTCTCTAAAAAAGAGCAAAGCTATAAAAAACATTCTTTTTACTATACATAGTAAATAAGAACTAAAAAGGAATATAGTACTTGTTCCTCCCTTTAAACCAAGGGAGGTGATTTTTTAAAAAGAAAAAATCGGAGGGTTTTAATCTTCTGAATGAATAAACAGTAATATAAACAGATTCCTGCCTGCGCAGGAATAATACTATGAACCAATTACCAAAACATAAACAACTAATCTTATTTGATGGTGTTTGCAACTTATGCAACAGCACAGTACAATATGTGATAAAACACGATAAGAAAGATGTGTTTCGGTTTGCGCCTTTGCAAAGTGCTATTGGTCAAACCATAATAGCCAAGTATCATATAGATCCTGTAAAAACGGATTCTATACTACTCTACTCTAATGAAAATGGATTGAAAGTGAAATCTACAGCTGCATTGTATATTGCCAAGCATTTAGGTTTTCCGAATAATATAATGGTCGTGTTTTTAATTGTACCAACGTTTATACGGAATAGCGTGTACAACTACATTGCTAAAAACAGGTATAAATGGTATGGTAAAAAAGATGCTTGTATGATACCTACTCCCGAATTAAAAGATAAGTTTTTAGGATAATAGGTTAATCGATTCTAACAAAAGGAATTTCTGAAATAGCACTTAAAAGAAGTTCTCCTTCTGCATTAAAAGAATAGGAAGTGTTTATTTCTTCGTCCATCATTAATTGTAAATTGGTACCAGAAGAATTCCACTCTAAAGATACTGCATTAGAAATAGCGGTTCCATCATCATGGTTTTCCGAAGTAAATTGAACTCCAGTATTATCCGCAAGAAAAACAAAGCCATTTGCAAAACTACTATTAGAATCTGCACGTTGCCATTCACCAACTAATGTATTCGTTTCGTTTTGGTTGTCGTCCATATCATTAGTACTACAAGAAAATAATGTAGAAACTATAAGTAATACAACTACGAAACTAGAGTTAATGGTGTTTTTCATTTATTTTCTTTTAGAGTATATAAAGACGATTAGCAGTTTTTAATACCACGCTTTGTTTTAAAAATTAAATTCTTTCTACCAGAAAGTGTATTCTCAATAATATACTTGTAAGATTTCTTTCTTGTTATGGTATTTGTGTCCACTTTAAACTCTAATAATTGCACTTCGTTTATAGAAGTTACACAAATATTTTCAATGGTAATAGGAGTTGAATGTAATTCATTTACTAATTCTATATCTTGAGCAGATGCTGCAAAAAAAGAAAAAATAACCAATAAGAGGGTTGTTACTAATTTCATGAGACCTTTAATTTGTTGAAGTAAAGGTAGCGGTAGTATCTAATATGCTAAAATATATTCGGTATAGAACGAGTATATTAGATGATGAAAAAATAATTGTAAAAAAAATCGATGAACAACCTATTATTTTCAAGTTTTGCTCAAAAACCTATTGTTTTAGAGGGGTTTTAAAATGAATAAAATTAGATTGAATGGATAATGGCTGTAAAAAGCTTTGTTAAGTAGTGTTTTGGATTACTATAAATTGAATAATTTATTCAAGCTTCTATAGGTAATACGCTCCATAACATCAAACTCTCCATCTGCAAAAAACATCTTTTTTATTTCTACAAGTAGTTTATCGATATCCTCTTTTGTGAAGTGATGTTCTTTTAGACCTGCTTGAATTTTTTGAATACTCTGATAATCATTATCTGCATCAAACTCATCATGAATTTTCTGAAAGGTTTGCATGTCTACTTTTTCAATGATTAGGTTTCTTTCTTTATTATCTTCTTCAAAATTAGAGTTTGCAGCGTATAATAAAGTATAAGCAATTAATTCGTTTTTAGTCCAATGCATCTTATTATTGTTATCTATTAAACTTCCGTATTCTGTCCAAGAACCATCATAAACAGCAACATTATTATATCCTAAACGATCTGCTGCTAAAGCTAAAACACAAGCTGTAATTCCAGAACCACAAGAAAAAACAAGATGCTCCTCCTTAGTGGTTGCACTTTTAAAAACTGTTTTTAACTGTTCTTCAGATAGTAGCTTTTTATTCTCTAATAAATCTTCAAACGGAAGGTTTATAGAGTTAGGTATCGTTCCACTTCGCAGTCCTTCTCTGGGTTCGGCAATACTTCCATTAAATCTACCTGCAGATCTTGCATCTAAGATAGTATAGTTTTTGTCTTCTTGAATTTTTAAAATATCATCAAAAAACAACATATAACCAGGTTGCTTTCTGGCTTGAAAATCACCAACTTGTACGGGATGCGTTTGTTTTATTTCAATAGGAAATTCTTTTTGTTTCCATTCTGGGAATCCGCCATTTAAAACAGCAACATTATCATAACCAAAAGCTTTAAAAAGCCACCAAACTCTGGCGCTGGAGTAAATCCCTTTTTCATCATAAACTACAATGGCACTGTCTTTATTAATACCTAATTCTTGTGTAGAGGCAGTAAATTGTGCTTCGGAAGGAAAGGCACTTGGAAAGGCATCCTCTACATTACTAAACTTCTTTTTAATATCGAAAAATCGCGTATTTGGTATTTGTGTTTCTTCCGGAAAAACGGCACTTCCATTTACTATTTTAGGAATGGTAGCATTTAAAATAACAAGATTAGTCGCAGCTCGGTTTTTATATAACCAGTCTACGGAAACTACAGGTTCTGAAATAGAAATATTCACCATAATTATTTAAATACTAAAAACAAATTCAAATTTAAAAAAAAATTTCCTCTTTGATACTCTCTTTAATAGCTTGATATCCTTCGTTGTACCTAGGAATCGAAAAAAGTATTGCGATTCTTCTTTTTTATAAAGCTTTCCTAAATAGCATGAGATCCTTCGTGCCTCTTGATACTCTCTTAAATATCAAGAGATCCTTCGTTGTTCCTAGAAATCGAAAAAACCATAGCGATTCTTCTTTTTTATAAAGATTTCCTAAATAGCATGAGATCCTTCGTGCCTCTTGATACTCTCTAAAATATCAAGAGATCCTTCGTTGTTCCTAGAAATCGAAAAAACCATTGCGATTCTTCTTTTTTATAAAGATTTCCTAAATAGCATGAGATCCTTCGTGCCTCTTGATACTCTCTAAAATATCAAGAGATCCTTCGTTGTTCCTAGAAATCGAAAAAACCATTGCGATTCTTCTTTTTTATAAAAATTTCCTAAATAGCATGAGATCCTTCGTGCCTCTTGATACTCTCTAAAATATCAAGAGATCCTTCGTTGTTCCTAGAAATCGAAAAAACCATTGCGATTCTTCTTTTTTATAAAGATTTCCTAAATAGCATGAGATCCTTCAATCCTCTTGATACTCTCTTAAATATCAAGAGATCCTTCGTTGTTCCTAGAAATCGAAAAAACCATTGCGATTCTTCTTTTTTATAAAGATTTCCTAAATAGCATGAGATCCTTCAATCCTCTTGATACTCTCTTAAATATCAAGAGATCCTTCGTTGTTCCTAGAAATCGAAAAAACCATTGCGATTCTTCTTTTTTATAAAGATTTCCTAAATAGCATGAGATCCTTCGTGCCTCTTGATACTCTCTAAAATATCAAGAGATCCTTCGTTGTTCCTAGAAATCGAAAAAACCATTGCGATTCTTCTTTTTTATAAAGATTTCCTAAATAGCATGAGATCCTTCGTGCCTCAGGATAAGCGATTCACAACGTTTTTTCAAAATAAAAAAACGTGTTCTCTGCTTACTTAACAGCATCATAATTATCATCCCATTCTTTTGGTTTCGGATGGTCATGAAGCTTTCCTAAAGATTTAGCAACAATCATGGAAACAGTAGCATCTCCAGTTACATTAACAACCGTTCTACACATGTCTAAAGGTCTATCTACTGCAAAAATTAAGGCCAAACCAATTGGTAATAATTCTGCTGGGAAACCTATAGATTCTAAAACGATAACTAGCATTACCATTCCTGCACTTGGTACCGCAGCACTTCCAATAGAAGCCAATAAAGCCGTTGCTATAATCACTAATTGGTTCGTAAATGTTAATCCTTCTGGCCAAATTACCTGCATGATAAAAACAGCAGCAATACCTTGATATAAACTTGTTCCATCCATATTTACGGTTGCTCCTACTGGTAATACAAACCCAGAAACTTCTTTATCGACACCTAAATGTTCTTCCACACGTTCCATAGTCACGGGTAAAGTTGCAGCACTAGAACTTGTAGAAAAAGCTAATAATTGCGCTGGAGATATTTCTTTTAAAAACCAAAGCGGTGATTTCTTCACCACAAACTTTATAAGCACTAAATAGAAAACAATCATTAAGGCTAAACCTAGCACTACACAGCCTGCGTAGTTTAAAAGTTTTAATAAAATTTCGGTATCATCAAAGGCTATAATTACGTTTGCCATTAAAGCAAATACGGCATAAGGTGCAAATAACATAATTAAATCCACCATTTTCATTACGACTTCATTTAACGAATCAAAGAAATTTATTAACGGTTTTGCTTTTTTCTCATCAATTAGTAATAAACAAATACCTACAAATAAAGCAAAGAAAATAACCTGAAGCATTTTTGCTTCTCCTAAAGAAACGAATATATTACTCGGAAAAATATCGACTAAAGACTGTAATGGTCCAGCATCATTTTGCGCTGTAGCTTTGGCTAATTTATCGGTAACACCAGCATCATTTTCATATTTCATTTTGATTTTAGTAATCGTATCTTGAGACATTCCAACTCCTGGTTTCACGGTATTTACAATTGTTAACCCTATAATAATTGCAATTAGCGTGGTACCAACATAAATCGCTATGGTTCGTAATCCCATGGATTTAATTTTAGAAATATCTTTTAAATCGGAAATCCCTTTAATTAACGAAGCAAGAATTAACGGAACAGCAATAAGCTTTAAAAGGTTAATAAAGATTTTACCCCAAGGAGCAATCCAATCGGAAACAAAATCTTTGCCATCATACGCATTCATTATGAATCCGAAGACAATACCCAATATCATTCCTATTATTATTTTCCAGTGCAATGCTAATTTCATGTTATTTATTTTTCATTTCCGTTAGGCGGAAACTTCGTTAGTTCGTTTTTCTTCCTATTGTTTTATGTCTCCAAACCTCATAAAGATAACAGTCTGTATGTTCTTCTTCTGGATTATTAATTGGTAATTCTTTCTGTATCCTTTTGGCTTTTTCATAGTCTGAAACTAATCCATACCCATTTAAATCACTTGGTAGAAAAGTTTCATCAAAACCACCACAGTTAGTCAGAGCACTTGTGTCTCCTCCTATTTCGATTAAATCATACCCTATAAAATCATAGGTAGCGTTTAAATCTGCTTTTTCTTTTCCTGGTTCTTTAATTATTGCTAGTAAATTAAAAAAGGGAATATCCTTCACATGATTCAAGACATAATCTAAGGAATTAAAATAGAACATGACCATACCGTTATCCGATATAATATAATCCCACACTTCAGCCGCATCTAAATCTAAGACAAATGCTAATCGGTTTAAATTACCATCTAAAGAAACCAATTCTTTAACATGAAATAATTCTGTCCAATCTATGTATTCTTTCCAGCTAAACCCAGTGGTATTATCTGCATCATATGTTTTTAACGCCGTATAGTAAATATCAGATTGCATTGAAATACCTTTTATAAATTTATGAAATACCTACTTTCGCAGGAATTTTATTTATACATTTTGTTTAGTAAATAATAATCTGCTATAACCAACGCTGCCATTGCTTCTACAATAGGAATTGCACGAGGTACCACACAAGGATCATGTCTTCCTTTTCCTTGCATTTCTAAAACTTCACCTTTGCTATTTATGGTTTCTTGTTTTTGCATAATGGTCGCCACTGGCTTAAAAGCAACACGGAAATAAATATCCATCCCGTTACTTATTCCACCTTGAATACCACCAGAAAGATTTGATTTCGTACTTCCGTCTGCATTAAAAATATCGTTATGTTCGCTACCTTTCATTTTAGCACCACAAAATCCGCTACCATACTCAAAGCCTTTTACGGCATTTATAGAAAGCATGGCTTTACCAAGCTCTGCATGTAATCTATCGAAAACAGGTTCTCCTAAACCTACCGGTACATTTTGTAAAACACAAGTTACGGTTCCACCAATGGTATCTCCTTCTTTTCTAATTTCTTTAATTCTAGCAATCATTTTTTCTGCAATTGCTTCATCCGGACAACGTACTATATTGTTTTCCGTTTTGCTAAAATCTAAATCTTGGTATGGTTTATCTATAAAAATTTCGCCTACAGAAGATGTAAACGCATTAATTTTTACATTTTTCAGTACTTGCTTTGCAATGGCACCAGCAACTACTCTACATGCCGTTTCACGTGCAGAACTTCGTCCGCCACCTCTATAATCACGAACACCGTACTTTTGATCGTAGGTGTAATCTGCGTGACTAGGACGATACACATCTTTAATATGCGTATAATCTTTAGATTTCTGATTTGCGTTTTTAATAACAAAACCGATTGGAGTTCCTGTGGTTTGTCCTTCAAATATTCCAGATAAAAACTCTACAGTATCTGGTTCTTTACGTTGGGTAACAATTTCAGACTGTCCTGGTTTTCTTCGGTTTAATTCGTTTTGAATAGCTTCAAAATCCAATTGTATTCCCGAAGGACAACCATCTATTATACCTCCAATTGCAACACCGTGAGATTCACCAAAAGTGGTAACTTTAAATATATTTCCAAAAGAATTTCCTGCCATTTTTATATTACGAATAGTTATTTGTGCTAATGTAAATCTATTATTAGAGAAATAAAAAAATTAATTGCATCAAATATTTTAATGCATTAATATTCAAAATATTATATGAATATTAGTTTGAACTATTACAATATAAGCTTATTTTTGTTGCTTAAAAAAACGATTAATATGAAAAATGTAAAAACCCTTTTATTATTTGCTTCTGTTTTACTAATAGTTGCATGTAGTAGTGATGATGATTCTCCTTCTACTCCAAAGTCAACTTTAAAAATAACACTTAATGGTGTACAACCATTAGATGGAGATTTAACGTATGAAGGTTGGATTATGGTAGACGGTTTACCTGTTTCTACAGGAAGGTTTAATACAACATCTGCATCTACTACTAAAAATTTTAGTATTGCTACTGCCGATTTAGAAATAGCAACCGCTTTTATTTTATCTATTGAGCCTAAAAGTAATGATGATCCAGCGCCTTCTAATACAAAAATACTGAACGGTACTTTTGTTGCTGGTGCCGCAACATTAAGTATTAACGCTATGGTTGGTAATTTTGTTAACGCTGTAAGTCCTTTTTCTGGATCTTTTATAAAAGCTACTCCTTCTGATAATACTGGAGGAATTGACAATGGTAATGATGATTATGGTATTTGGTTTATTCAAAACGAAACAACTCCAGGTTTAATTAATTTACCAACATTAGCAACTGGATGGAAATATGAAGGCTGGGTGGTATTTAACTCCGGATCAACTCCTGTTACTACTGGTAAATTTACAATGGCTTCTGGTGTAGATAGCGCTTCTCCATATAGTGGAAACGAACCTGTTCCTGCTTTTCCTGGTGAAGATTTTTTATCTAACCTACCTACTGGTGTAGATGGAAATATTAATGGATTACCTGTTGTTATCTCTATTGAACCAGATGTTCCTGGTGATGCAACTACTCCTTTTTTCTTAAAACCAATAAGTGGTACAGAAGGTGTTAATGGGAATGCTTTAAGCGTAACAACCAATATTAATGCACTAATTAATGGAACTGCTCAGATAAATTAAGCAAATCTTGAAATATAATTTTTATTAAAAAGCCTCGATTTTCGAGGCTTTTTTATTTTATTAACTTTTCTCTTTTTAATTATAATCTAAAAAACACATAACCTAAACTTTACAATTCCCTAGTAATTATATAATTACCTGTTAATATTCAAATAACATACAAGTGTGTAATTTGAGTAATTAATAAAAGTTAAAATGTTACTAGTTTGAAAAAGAAAAGAAAAGTGGAAATCGCTGTAATATCCGATGTGCACTTAGGAACCTTTGGTTGTCATGCCAAACAGTTGCTAACCTACTTAAATAGCATAGATCCCAAAAAACTAATCCTAAATGGGGATATTATAGATATTTGGCAATTTAGCAAACGCTACTTTCCTCCTGCACATTTAAAGGTGATTAAAAAAATAATTACCATGGCAGCAAATGGTACAGAGGTAATTTATATTACTGGAAATCATGATGAAATGTTGCGGAAATTTAGCGATTCACAAATTGGTAAAATTTCTATTGTAGATAAATATGTAACCGAATTGGATGGTAAAACTGCATGGTTTTTTCATGGTGATGTTTTTGATGTTTCCATTCAAAATGCCAAATGGTTAGCTAAACTAGGTGGTTATGGCTATGATCTTCTTATTGTTATTAACCGCTTTGTAAACTGGTGCTTAGTACGTTTAGGAAGAGAACGGTATTCCCTTTCCAAGAAAATAAAGAATAGCGTAAAAGGTGCCATTAAATATATTAATGATTTTGAAGAAGTAGCCACAGATTTAGCTATTGAAAATGGTTATGATTATGTTATTTGCGGACATATACACCAACCAAAAATGATTATTAAAGGTAATAAAAATGGCCAGACAATGTATTTGAATTCTGGGGATTGGGTAGAAAACTTTACCGCTCTAGAATACCAATTTAAACGTTGGAAAATCTACCATTACAACAAAGATAAACTCTCCCCTTTTTTTGCTGATGAAGATATTAAAGAAATGGAAATGAAAGATTTAATTGCCGCAATAACCATTGTAGATCAAAACAAAAAGAAATTAGATTAGCGCTTCTTTTAAAATGGTAATAGGATGCAATGCCTGACGCTGCGTACCATCTTTTATTTGATGCCTACAACTTGTTCCATTTGCAGAAATAACAGTCTCTTTGCTTGCTTTTCTTACTGCTGGAAATAGCGTTTGTTCCCCAATTTGCATACTCACATCATAATGCTCTTTTTCATATCCAAAACTTCCTGCCATACCACAACAACCACTTGGTATAATGGTTACTTTATAATTTTCTGGAAGGTTTAAAACCGCAAAACTAGAAAGCTGACTTGCTTGTGCTTTTTGATGACAATGTCCATGAAACTTAATCGTTTTGGCTTCTTTAGTAAATTGAGAAGCTTTTATATTTCCGAGTTTTATTTCTTGCTGAATAAATTCTTCAATCAAAAAGGTGTTTTTTGCAATTTTTTCTGCGGAAACTTTATCATCTACAAGCTTCATATATTCATCTTTAAAAGTTAGAATAGCGGAAGGTTCTATACCTAGCAACGGTGTTTCTACAGTAATCAAATCTTTAAAAATAGTAACGTTTTTATTCGCTACATTTTTGGCTTGTTTTAATAATCCTTTCGATATAAAAGTACGACCAGATTCTTCATGATTAATTAGCTTTACTTTATAATTTAAGTCCGTTAAAAGCGATATAGCATCTACTCCAATTGGTGTATCTAAAAAGTTAGTAAATTCGTCATTAAACAAATAAACAGTTTTAATATTATTTTCATCAACTTTCTGTATAATAGTATTTTGAAATAATTTACTTAAACTCTTACTTGAAATTAATGGCAAACTTCTTTCTTTAGCAATTCCGAAGGATTTCTTTAACAAAGAAGCCGTAAAAGCGTTGGAAAACATAAAATTGGTAAGCTTCGGAAAATGACTTCCAAACTGGTTTAATTGGTTGTTATAAGCAAACAATTTGGTACGTATTGAAACCCCATTTTCCTTTTGATATTGGTATTGAAATTCGGCTTTTAAACTAGCCACATTTACACTACTCGGACACTCGCTGGAACATGCTTTACAGCTTAGGCATAAATCGAAAACCTGCTTTAATTCTTGATGATTAAATTTATTGGGTTTATCGGAATTGGTTAGAAACTCACGTAATGCATTTGCTCTTGCGCGCGTGGTATCTTTTTCATTTCTCGTGGCTCTATAACTGGGACACATGGTTCCACCAAATTCCGGAAGTTTCCTGCAATCTCCAGAGCCATTACATTTTTCGGTTTCTCGAAGTATGCCTTCCGATTTGGAGAAATCTAATATGGTTTCAATAACTGATTCTACTCTGTCTGGCTGATATCGCAAACTTTCATCCATAGGATATGCATCTACAATTTTCCCAGGATTAAAGATATTTTCAGGATCGAAAGTTGCTTTTATTCGTTTTAAAATTTCATAATTCACAGGACCAATCATCAATGGAATAAACTCTGCACGAACAATACCATCGCCATGTTCACCACTCATTGACCCATTATATTTTTTTACTAGCTTAGCTACATCGGTTGTTATTTTTCTAAACAGAATAACATCTTCTTTTTTCTTTAAGTTTAAAATCGGTCTTAAATGCAATTCTCCTGCTCCCGCATGTGCATAATACACTGCTTTTTGGTTGTAGGTTTTCATTAAAGCCGTAAAATCTTCAATATAATTTGCTAAGTCTGGCAAGGCAACTGCTGTATCTTCAATACATGCAACGGTTTTTTTATCGCCAATCATATTACCTAACAAACCTAATCCCGCTTTTCGTAGCTCCACTGCTTTATCAATATCTACACCTAGCAACAAAGGATTTGCGTAGCTTAAACCTTGGTTTTCAATGGCTTTTATAAGTGATTCGGCTTGTTTTTTTGCTTCATTAATAGTGTTTCCTTTTATTTCACACATTAAAATAGCTTCTGGATCTCCTTGAATAAATTGTCTGTTTTCTTCTTGTGTTTTATTGTGTTTGGTTAAATCTAAAATGGTTTTATCCATCATTTCGCAAGTATGCAAATTATGTTGCATCACAACGGTAACACTTTTTAAACAATCTGCAACACTGTTAAAATGTGCAGCAACCATAATGTTTTCGGTTGGAGGAAGCACATCTAATTTTAAGGTGATTTGTGTGGTAAATGCAAGTGTACCTTCACTACCAGAAAGTAATTTACACATGTTGAAATTAGCACTCGACGATGAAAAAATAGATGCTTTTATCAATTCATCCATGGCGTAACCGGTATTTCTTCGGTGTATTTCCGGGTTTGGAAACTCATTCTTTATTTGAAGTTGCACGGCTTCCGAAGCTAATTCGGAATATAAAGATGTATATATATTACCTTCTAAAGTATCTAGTTTTGTTTTGTCTTTAAATGCTTCCGAAGACAATTCCGTAAAGACAACATCACTACCATCACTTAAAATAGTATGCAATTCTAAAACTTTATCTCTAGTAACTCCGTACTGAATAGAGGTGGTTCCTGAGGAGTTATTACCAACCATACCGCCAATCATACAGCGATTGGACGTAGAAGTGTTTGGTCCGAAAAACAAACCAAAAGGTTTTAAGTAATTATTAAGGGAGTCTCGCACAACTCCTGGTTGCACGGTAACGGTTTGCGCGCTTTCATTTACACTTATAATCTTCGTGAAATACTTCGAAACATCAACTACAATGCCTTCCCCAACACATTGTCCCGCTAAAGATGTTCCTGCTGTTCTAGGAATTAATGACGTATTATTTTCTTTAGCAAAAGCAATAAGTAGTTTTATATCATTTTCGTTTTTTGGAAAAGCGACAGCTAGAGGTAACTTTCGGTAAACAGAAGCATCTGTTGCATATATAGATTTTAATAAATCATCATAGAATAATTCACCTAAGAGGCTATCATTCAATAGTTTTAAAATACTTTTGTTCATGATTAAATTACAAAAAGTTAACAAAACACGTATTTCATCATCTTAAACACGCGCTTTATCGGGGTTATCATTAAAATTCACTTTGTAAAAGTAGAAAACTTGAATATATAAATACCTTTGAGCTATTATTAATTTAAAATAAAAAAACAATAAATGGCAACGAATCTATTAAACTTATTTAAAGAACAATTATCTGGAGATGTTATTAGCAATGTTTCAAATCTATTAGGAGGAGAAAACAATGACACTATTCAAAAAGGACTAATGGCTGCTGCACCTGCATTATTAGGTGGTATTATGGACAAAGCTTCTACAACAGAAGGAGCTTCTTCTATATTCAGTATGCTTGGTGATGGAAGTGAATTAGGTAATTTATCTAATGCTATTGGAGCAGGTGGTGAAAAATCAGATGGGTTTTTAAATAAAGGATTAGATTTTGTTAAAAATATATTAGGAGATAAAGCTTCGGGGGTAATTGATATTATTAGCTCTGTGTCTGGAATGGACAAAAACGGATCCTCTTCTATCTTAAATGTTGCTGGTTCTGTACTTGGTGGTGTTTTAGGAAAACAAAAAGCTTCAGGAATGGATGTAGGTTCTTTTGTTGGTTTATTATCAAACCAAGGAAGTTTCTTAGATAAATATGCTCCTGCAGGGTTAACTTCACTATTAGGTTTAGCTTCTTTTTCTGGTATTTCAGATAAATTAGGAAGCTTAGCTAGTGGTGCTTTAGGAATTGCTGGTGATACAGGAAAAGCTGCTTTAGATGGTGCTGGTAAAGTTATTGGTGGCGCTTCGGATTTGGCTAGTAATGCTGGGAAAGCTGCATATGATGGTGCTGGAAAAGTAGTTGGTGGCGCTGCAGATTTAGCAGGAAATGCTGGGAAAGCAGCCTTTGATGGAGCTAGTAATGTTGCTGGAGCTGCTGCAAGTACCGCTTCTGATGCGGTTAATGCAGGTGGTTCTTTAATTAAAAAAATATTACCATGGGTAATTGGTTTATTAGCATTATTATTTGTTTTCTTTTTTATAAAAGGATGTGATAGCGATTCATCTATAATGGATAACGTAAGTAACGCAGCTAGTGAAACTACTGGAACAGTAAAAGGAGCAGCAAATTCTGCTACAGATGCTACCGGAAATATGGTGGACGCTGCTGGTAATGCGGTTAACAATACTGTGGATGCTGCTGGAAATGTAGTAAGCAACACTGTAGATACAGCAGGAAACGCTGTAGATGCTGCTGGTAATGCAATTAGTAATGTAGCTGGAGGTATTGTAGATGCTTCCGGTAAAGTAGTAAATGCCTTTGGTGATGCGATTGGTGCATTCTTTAGTTTTAAATTACCAAATGGAACAGCGTTAAGTATACCAGAAGGTGGTTTTGAAGATAACTTCTTAAGTTACATTAAAGAAGGTAGATTTAGAAATGGAAAACATTATGCCTTTGATAGATTATATTTTAATACTGGTTCTGATTCTTTAAATGCAAATTCAATGAATCAAATTGAAAATGTTGTGGCTATTATGAAAGGATATCCTAAAGTAAATATTTTATTTAGAGGACATACAGACAACACTGGATCTGTAGAAGGAAACAACAAATTATCTTCAAGTAGAGCATTATCTGTTAAAAATAAATTAGTAGAAATGGGAATTGCAGCTAGTCGTATTAGCACAAAAGGATTGGGTTCTGTAGAACCAATTGGTGATAATGCAACTCCAGAAGGAAGAGCAAAAAACAGAAGAATAGACGTTTCTGTAGTAAAATAGTTTTTTTCAGATTGATTAGTTTGAAGTTTAAAAAGTCAGTGAAATTTTTTCATTGGCTTTTTTTTTATTCCGTAAAAAACACTTCAAACTGATATGTTAATAGTTATAATAACATGCATACTTTAAGGAGAGGATCTTAAATGCTCTAAACATAACTTCTGAAGAAATTGATTTTTAAGATTATTAATAACGTTGTTCATTTTTATTTTGCGGAAAAGAAAATAACATCAATTTAAAGGTTAAATTTGTAGGTACTTTGCCAATAATTATTAAACAACTGCGTTATTATTTTACATAGAATAAAATTTTTAGCCTTATGAAAACAAGATTTTTAATTATAATGACTTTATTCGGATTTGCCGTATCTACAACTGCTCAAGAAATAGCAGAAAACGCAATAGGGTTACGTTTAGGAGATGCCAATGGTTTAGGCGCAAGCATTTCTTACCAGCGCGCAATTTTAGAAAACAATAGATTAGAAGTAAATTTTGGTTGGAGTAACGACAGCGATTATAATGGTATCAAGGCTGTGGGATTATTTCAATGGGTTAAGCCACTTGAAGGTGATTTTAATTGGTACTTTGGTGCTGGAGCTGGTTTTGCTAGTTACACATTTGATTCCCGTGGATACAAAAACCACAAAGACTCTTTTGTTTTTGTTTCTGGTGATATTGGTGTGGAATACAACTTTGATTTCCCTTTACTTTTATCTTTAGATCTAAGACCAGAATTAGGTTTTGGCGATGGTGCTTACGACAATAATGACCTAGATATTGATGTTGGTGTTAGTGCACGATATAGATTTTAATCTTTAATTAAACATCTACTAAGTGTTCTTTCATAAATAGCTTCGTATTGCGGAACAATATTGTGTATATCGAACTTTGCAGCTTCCCTTTTTGCATTTGCTTTAAACGTATTTAATCTTTCGGGATCACTTAAAATATAGATTGCATTTTTAGACATTTCTTCCACATCTCCAACATTACTTAAAAAACCTGTAACCCCTTGTATATTTACTTCTGGTATTCCTCCAGTATTACTAGATATTACTGGAACACCCGAAACCATAGCTTCTAAGGCTGCAAGACCAAAACTTTCGGTTTCACTAGGAAGTAAAAACAAATCACTAAAGCAAAGAATTTTATCTATTTCGTTACTCTGACCAAAAAAGACTACTTTTTCAGAAATACCAAGTTTTTCGCATAATAATTCTGCTTTTTCCTTTTCAGGACCTTCACCAACCATCATTAATTTTGCTGGTATTTCTTTTTGAATGTTATAAAATACATGAACAATATCTTCAATTCTTTTTACAGGACGAAAATTACTAATGTGTGTAATTATTTTTTCATCATCGTTTGCCATCATACCTCTTTGACAATCTGTAAAACCATGATTATACTTACTTACGTCAATAAAATTAGTAACTACATCAATTTCGTTTTTAATATCAAACAAACGTAGCGTATCGTCTTTTAAACTTTGAGAAACTGCGGTTACCGCATCTGATTTATTTATACTAAAAGTCACTGCTGGTTTATAAAAAGGGTGCGAACCAACTAGTGTAATATCTGTTCCGTGAAGCGTAGTAACTATTGGCACATAAATATCTTCTTCGCGTAACATTTTTTGCGCCATATATGCTGCATAGGCATGCGGAATAGCGTAATGCACATGTAACACTTCAATTTTATGAAGCTTCACCATATCTACTAACTTACTAGACAACGCAAGTTCATAAGGTTGGTAATGAAATAAAGGATATTCTGGCACATTCACTTCATGATAATGCACATTGTTACCTAACAATTCCAGTCTAACGGGCTGGTTATAGGTTATAAAATGAATTTCATGACCACGTTTAGATAATTGAATACCTAATTCTGTGGCTACTACTCCACTTCCTCCAAATGTTGGGTAACAAACAATTCCTATTTTCATTATCATGCCTGCGAAAGCAGGTAACTTTTTAATTAAACTTTTATTAAACTCTTTTTGCTTTTAATTTTCTTTTACGAAAATCAAAATGCATTCTGCTCCTTTTTTAAAAAGGAAAGCAATACATAATTAGCTTTTATAAATCGTTATTAATTTCGCATATAAAACTAAAAAATCTTACGACATGATATAATTTTTCAACTTAACATACTAATAACTTTAAGTACTTTTCTATTAATCTTTAATAGCTTCGTAAATAGCCGCTTGAATATTGGTTCTAATATCTTCTCGTAGCAATAGGTTCTTTCCAGCTTTTGGATAGGTTCTATTTGCTAAAAAGACATAAACAATTTCTTCTTCTGGATCTGCCCAAGCGTAAGTTCCTGTAAATCCGGAATGCCCAAAACTCGTCATAGAAATACAACCACAAGTTGGTCCAGAATCTCCTAATTGCGGTTTATCGAAACCAATACCTCTTCTATTATTGTCGTCACAATAATAACAAGTATTAAACTTATCTATGGTTTCTGGTTTTAAATAGCGCTTACCACCATAAAATCCTTTTTGCAAATACATTTGCATGATTTTAGCAACATCATTGGCATTACTAAAAATACCAGCATGACCACCAACGCCACCTTGCATTGCCGCTCCCATATCATGTACATATCCTTGAATTTTTTGGTATCTATAGTAATCGTCTTCTTCCGTGGGAACAATATTTCTATTACTTACCTTATTATTAGGATTATACATGGTATAATTTGCACCTAATGATTCGAAAAAATGATCTTTAGCCAATTCATCTAATGGTTTGTCGTAATGTTCCTCAATAAATTTCTTTAAAATGTAATAAGGTAAATCACTATAGCGATAACGTTGTCTAGAAAGTAAGTCGGTATCTTTAATTATTTCCTGAATAGAATCTTTATAATCTTTACGCATGTACAATTCATCTGCTACTTTAACACTGAATTCTGGATCAAAATGTTTTCTATAGTATTTTGGATCAGGACGTTTTGTAACGGAATCTAATGTTGCATAATAAAAAGGAATCCAAGGTTTTAATCTTGCATAATGCGAAAGCATTCTTTTAATCGTTACATCTTTTTTGTTGGACGTTTTATATTCTGGAAGCATCTCAGACAACTTACTATCTAAGGAAACGATTCCTTGTTCTTCTAATTCCATTAGCAATGGCAATGTTCCTAGTATTTTAGTTAAGGAAGCAACATCATAAATATCCTCAAATTTTACTTTTTCTCCATTTTTGCTATAGCTATGTTTTCCAAAGTTTTTATTATAAATCACTTTTCCTTTTCTAGCTACTAGCAATTGAATTCCTGGTGTCATTCCGCCATTTACAGCATGATTTGCAATAGAATCTATTTTCTTCAATCTAGAAGAACTCATACCAACACGTTCTGGAATGGTATAGGACAATCTGCTAATTTCATTATATAAATCTCCTTGACCAACAGCAAAATCAATTCCTGCGGAAACAGGCAAAGTACCTTTTGCTGGTAATGCTCCAAATATAATCTGTGCCGATTTTTGTTGTGCGATTTCGCTATTTTGATAACTAACAACAACACTCTTAATATTGTTAATTGGATCTATATCTAAAAGCGCATAAGGTTTTACAAAAATGTCCAGTATAACCGTATTGTTTTTAGCAATTTCGATTAGCCATTTTAGTTCTTTTTCTGTGAACTTGTAGCTTTTCCAAGGATTATCGTTAGATCGATGCAAACCAATAATAACCGTGTTATATGGCTTAAGCTTATTTAAAAGTCCCTCTAAATTATCTGCTTTAATTTCGTGTACTCGTGTATATTTTTTTAGTTCATTATAAAAAGCAGTACCATCTGCGTCACCAAACTTTACATACGCAATGCTTTTCGTTTCTAGCTGTTGCAATGGTAAGATTCCTGCTTTATTTTCTGCAACCGTAATGGCATTTTCAAAAAGATCTTCATATAAAGCATCATCTTTTATTCTATTTAAATCTGCAATTAGATTTGTAGTTCCAATTGGGGAATAATTATTTAAGCCGACTTTATATTTTGCTTGTAATATCTTTTTAACCGAATGCGCTAAGCGTTCTTCCGTAATTTTCCCTTTACCGAAAGCATCCATAAATTTAGCGATTCCTTTTGCTGGATCTTCAGACATTAGCATCACATCATTACCAGCTAAAAACGACATTAAATCGATTTCTCCTCCTGTTTGTAATTCCTTTGTAGTATTTCCATCCAAAGATTTTTCAATATAATCTGCAGCTCCTTTCATGGTTAATGCATCTGTAAATATTAAACCTTTAAAACCTAAACGTTCTTTTAAGATATCAGTAACAATATGTTTCGATAAGGAAGAAGGAAACCCTTCTCTGCTCTCTAAACTTGGAACATTTAAATGCGCTACCATCACGCTAGATAAGCCTTCTTTTATTAATTTTCGATACGGATATAGCTCTACAGAATCGATGCGTTTTTCATCAAAAAGAACCGATGGTAAGGTTTTATGCGAATCGCTTTCGGTATCTCCATGACCTGGGAAATGTTTTGCGTTTGCTAAAACTCCAGCACTTTGCATACCTTTCATAAAAGCCAAGGCTTTTTCGGTTACATTATCTCTGTCTTCACCAAAAGAGCGATTTCCAATAATTGGATTTTTCGGATTGGTATTAATATCTACAACAGGAGCAAAATTAAAATGCACCCCTAATCGTTTGCAATGCTCTCCTATTTGTCTTCCTGTTTGCTCTACTAATTGCTTATTTTTAATAGCTCCAAGTGTCATATTCCAAGGAAATGCATAGGTAGAATCTAAGCGCATGCTTAAACCCCATTCGGCATCCATACCAACCAATAAAGGGATTTTGGAAGCTGCTTGTAATTCGTTATTTAGTTTCGCTTGCCTTACTGGTCCGCCGTTAGAATAGATTACACCACCAATTTTTTGTTTGATAATTAAATCTACAACCTTGGCTTTATTTTTAGCATCCTGATTAGAAAACACCTGCACCATAAAAAGTTGTCCGATTTTCTCTGGTAGCGTCATGCTATTATAAACGCTATCTACCCATTTATTTTGAGAAATACCATCCCCTTTTAAAAGCGGATTATACTCTTGAGCATGACTAAAAATGGGAAAAAATAATATGGAAAATAATATATAGTGACGACGCATAAAATTGTTTAATAAATATAGCTTAAAAACTATGCCAAAATAACATTTTTAAAACGAAGTTTTACGGACTTTATGATAGATTTTAGAAGAATTATCAACTAGTTTATGAATAACCAAGATTAATCCATAACAAACTTAAAACCAATAGCGAAAATATTTGCTGATAAACCTGTATTTCGTTTGTAGTTATGGTATTTAAAATCGACATTCTTCAGTCCAAATTTCCAGATCTTAAAGTTGGTAAAAATATCGGTATATGAAACTCCGAAGCCATATTGATTGGCTGAGAATTTTGACAAATCATAATCGGAAGTATAAAATTCACTCGTAGATACGTTTTCTTCATAAGGAGCAAAATAGTCTGCAGCAGTCTGATTATAAAATCGATACGAAGGATAAAGTGTAAACTTGGAAGTTATTTTAATAGGCAATTCTACATTGGCTGTATGTGAGTTAATTCCCCAATCATCAAAGTAATAACGATAATACGTTCTTAGGGAAATGGTTTCGTTTATATAATAATTAAAACGCATTCCTAATGGAATTTTAAATCTACTATCCGGTAGTCTTTCTATATCATCTGCCAACTGAAACACATCTTTATTACTAGAAGAAGTATAATTAGCAATACTTGCCGCATTACCAACATAATAGTTATCTACATCGCCAAAATAGACACGTTGCATTGGATTTGCCAACCAGCCATCTTGTTTCACCAAATCGAAAAACAACGCCATTTGTGCTTTTTTACTTAATATTTGAGAAAAGCTAAAAGACAGTGAATACGAATTTCTGGCCTTATCCTTTATTAAATCAAAACCAGTAACAGGACTCCAATTTGTACTAACGCTTCCGTTTTGATCTAATATATCTATTCCTTGAAAAAAGCCTTGATTTAAATTACCTTTCGTTTGTTTAAAAGCATCCAATTCAATAGGATACACAGGTTTCCAAGTATCTAAATACACATTAGCCTTCACTCCTATTTCTGTATTTTTCTCGTTGAAGAGTTTTGCGAAACCACCTCCAAAACCAATAGAAGTATAATCGAATTCATTAGCAAACGAAACATTGGCACTCCAAATATTATTTCTATCGTCTGAACTATGCGAATAACCTACATTAAGACTTGCCCAAGTATCTTGTTGCGAAGCACCCGAAGAAGCTACCCAAGGACTACCTTCACTAGCCCCATCAAATGGATCTAAATTACTTGAAGAAGCAGAAGAATAAGAAGAAATCCCTGCATCAATAGTTAAAACTTCATCTGCGCTTAATGGCAAACTAACAATTAATGTTGGCGTAAAATCGGTTAATTCTTCAGATCCAATTCCTCCTGTAACAGATGCATTATCGCCATCTTGCGAATAATAACTCGTTAGAAAATCTACTTCTGTAGTTTCTAAAACACGTTTTTTATATACCGCTGTAGAATCTTGCTGTGCAAAAGTGTTTCCAATTGCAAATAAAACTACTAAGGTTAAAATATTTTTCATAATTATTTTTGATATAATGAGATCCCATTTTACAATGGGATAAGTTCAACTTACGTTTTTATAAAACAAAAACTTGTTACACTTAATTACAACCACAGCCTCCACCAGATTTACCTCCATTTGCTCCAGAAGCCGCTTCACGATAGACTTGAAAGTTGGTTTCAAAACGATCTACTTTTTTTTGTGACAAATCCATATCTGGATCATTTATATACACTTTTTCATATTCCTTTACAGCAACACAAGAACTGCATGTAACTATAATTCCTATTACTAATAAGCCTTTTTTAATCATCATTATTTTGCTTTAATTCTATGTGGTTGGATGTAATAATTTTATTGTCACCATCAACAATAATACACTCTACATCTTTTAATTGATTTATAAAATCTAATCCTACTTCTACTCCCATTACAAAAACAGAAGTTGCTAAAGCGTCTGCTAGTTCTGCTGACTTTGTAAAAATGGAAACACTTAAAATCCCTTTACTAGGATAGCCGGTTCTAGGATCTATTATATGCGAATACAATTCGCCGTTAAACGTGACATATTTTTCGTAATTACCTGAAGTCACTACAGCTTGATTATGAATTGGCAACCAAGAAAACACTTTGTCTTTATTTAAAGGATTTACAATGGCAACCATCCAATCTTTATTATTGGGTTGTTTTCCCCATGCGTTTAAATCGCCAGACGCATTAATAATTCCAGCTTTCACTCCTTTGCTTTGCAATAAAATCTTAGCTTTATCTGCGGCATAACCTTTACCTATTCCACCAAACCCAATTTTCATTTCCTTACGTTTTAAAAACACGGTTTGTTCTTTCTGATCTAAGAGAATGTTTTGATATCCTACTTTATCTACAGATTGTTTTATAATTTCTTCGGAAGGCATAGCCGTCATAGAACCATCAAACTTCCAAATTTTATCCATAGAAGCATAACTAATATCAAAAGCGCCACTAGTCAATTTTGAAATTTTTAAAGCACGTTCAATCAAATGAAACAATTCAGCATCTACTTTTACAGGTGTAATTCCTGCTTTACTATTTATTAAAGAGGTTTGCGAATTTTCATCCCAAGAGGAAATTAATTTTTCTATTCTTTCAATTTCTTCTACAGCTATATTTATAAATGCTTCTCCTTCTTTTTTATTATTTGCTACTACTGAAATATCAAAACGACTTCCCATTAGCTTCAATGTTCTATGGTAAACTTCTTGAGAAAAAGCAGTTGAAAATGCTAAAAAAGCGACTATGAAAAGTGACTTTTTCAAAAGCTATTTAATTTATTAAAGTATTTTTTTGGCGTAGATTTTTCGTAGCCCGAATTTCCTAAAATAGTACCTTCTTCATTTAAAACAACAACAAAAGGAAAATAACCATTAGGATTGTACTTCTCTGATAATTTATTATTGTGTGCTTGTAATTCTGGAGTTAATTTGTTTCCTTTTCTTTTAGGAAAATCTGCTTGTAACATGACAAACTTATCTTTTGCTAATGTTTGAAATGTTTCGGTACTCCAAACTTCTTTATCTAATTTAATGCAAGGTGCACACCAATCGGATCCTTGAAAAACTAAAATTATTTTTTGATTGTTTTGTGTAGCTAACGTTTTAGCTTCGTTAAAATTTGTGAGCCATTCTTGTGCAAAGCTGGATACTGAAAAGAACAGTATAAAAGCAACAGCAATTATCTTTTTCATATAACGCGATTTAATATGTAAATAACGAAAAAAGTACATACATATTTTGTAACAATAGTTACATAGTCGCAAAAAAATAAATAGCCTTACTCTATTAAATCGATATGTCTATCGTGATAGCCTAAAAGGTATAAAACACCATCTAATCCGATACTAGAAATAGAACTCTGCGCATTGTCTTTTACTGTAGGTTTTGCGTGAAAAGCGATACCTAAACCAGCTAAACTTAGCATTGGTAAGTCGTTAGCTCCATCACCAACAGCAATAGTCTGACTAATATCTATACCTTCTTTGATTGCGATTTCTTTAAGGTATTCTGCTTTTTTATTACCATCTACAATATCACCAAGATAACCACCTGTTAACACACCATCTTTAATCTCTAATTGATTAGCATATACATAATCCATACCTAATTCTTTTTGTAGGTAATGTCCAAAATAGGTAAAACCACCAGAAAGAATAGCTGTTTTAAATCCGTATTTTTTTAAAGTATCTATAAGTCTTTTTGCTCCTTTAGTTATTGGTAAATTAACAGCAACATCATGCAGTACATCTTCGCTTAAACCTTTAAGCAGCTTCATGCGTTGTTTAAAACTTTCTTTAAAGTCTATTTCTCCTTGCATGGCAGATTCCGTAATGGCTTTCACTTCGTCACCAACACCGGCTAGTTCAGCAAGTTTATCTATAACTTCTGCTTGAATTAATGTAGAATCCATATCAAAACAAACTAAACGTCTGTTACGTCTATAAATATTGTCTTCTTGAAAAGCAATATCTACATCTAAATCACGAGAAATTTGCATGAATTTAGCGGTAAGCTCTGGCTTGCTTTGGATTTTCCCTCGAATAGAAAGCTGAATAGATGCACGTGGATATTCCTCTTCTCTCACCAAAGATGTACGACCTGTCAGTCTTTTTATAGCATCGATATTCAGGTTTTGTTCTGAAACTACTTTCGTTACTTCCGATATTTGTTCTGCCGCCAATTTTTCTCCTAAAATGGTAACGATATACCGATCTTTACCTTGAAGGGAAACCCATTTCTCATAATCTTCAAGAGATATTGGAGTAAATTTTGCAGTCACACCAAGTTCATAGGCTTTAAAAAGTAAATCTTTTAAAACTGCTGCTGATTTTTTTTTAGAACCGATTTCAAAAAGGAAACCTAAGGAAAGTGTATCGTGAATGTTTGCTTGACCAATATCTAAAATCTTAGCTCCATAATCTGCTAAAACACCTGTTAAACTTGAAGTTAGTCCTGGTTTGTCTGGTCCAGAAATGTTTAATAAAAAAATTTCGTTGGTCATGCTTACTGTTTATTTACTATCCTTAATTTAAAAATCTACTATGCCAACTCTCACTAGCAGGCACCTCCCAATTTTCTTTAAATTCGGCAACCGTATTTACTAGATTATTAAAAACAATAGTGTTTTTAGAAACCGCTTTATCTTTAGCCATTTTTCTGAAATCGGTTAATGTCTTGTATGCAATGAATTCTCCTTGCTTGTAAGAAACATTCATTTTATCCATTAAATCAACGTTGTATTCTTTTTCTAATTGTTGAATAAAATGAACAGACGCATCAATAGAACAGCCCGTTGCATTGTTCATGTCTTGATTTAAACCAATAACGATAAAACGCTTATAAATAACAGTATATCCTGCTTGCAAATCTGCGCCATGTGCCGCCCAGTTTTCGACAAATATATTTAGCTTATTTGAAATTTCTTCTATTTCTTGTTCGGTAAAAGAACGGTTTGATTGGTAGATCCAAACACGAGATTCTTCAGGTAATGTATTAAATTCTACTAGCATTTTCTTTTGATAAATGAATATGAATTAACGATTGCTGCTTTTATTCTATTGCATTCGTAATTAGTATTAGTCTTATAAATTCTGTGAACTTGCAATTAGTTCTGCAATGTCCATCACTTTTATTTGTGCTTCTTTTTCTTTTACTTTAACTCCATCGGACATCATTGTCATGCAATACGGACAAGCCGTTGCAATAATATCTGGATTAGTTTTTAATGCATCTTCTGTACGAAGCTCATTAATGTCTTTATCTCCTTTTTCAGGTTCTTTAAACATTTGTCCGCCTCCTGCTCCACAACATAATGCGGTTGCTTTGTGACGTTTCATTTCTACTAAATTAGCATTTAGCGAACCTAAAACTTCTCTTGGTGCATTGTATTCGGAGTTTGCTCTACCTAAGTAACAAGGATCATGAAAAGTTATTTGTTTTCCTTTATAATCACTTTCTTTAATATCTAATTTATTAGAATCTATTAATTGCTTAATAAATTGGGTGTGGTGCATCACTTCATAAGTACCACCTAAACCTGGATATTCATTTTTTAAACAGTTGAATGCGTGTGGATCACAAGTTACAATGCGCTTTACCTCATACATATTTAAAACCTCAATATTCATCATGGCTTGCATTTGGAACAAGAATTCGTTTCCTGCTCTTTTTGCTAGATCTCCAGTTGCACTTTCTTCGGTACCTAGAACTCCGAAATTAACTCCAGCTTTGTTTAATATTTTAACAAATGCTTTGGTGATTTTTTTTGCTCTATCATCATAACTTCCAGCAGAACCAACCCAAAATAAGATATCTGGTGTTTTACCTGCTGCCATTAATTCTGCCATG
The DNA here is from genome assembly GCF_016864015.1 of Lacinutrix sp. WUR7. NCBI lineage: Bacteria > Pseudomonadati > Bacteroidota > Flavobacteriia > Flavobacteriales > Flavobacteriaceae > Lacinutrix > Lacinutrix sp. WUR7. Next base: position 3,330,251 of record NZ_CP045067.1, read on the forward strand.
GTTGGCACGTTAAGTTGTTCGCTCATTATTTTAGCTTTTAGCTATTGGCTTTATAACCTTTAGCATGTGAAACTTGTTATTTATTTTTACTAATGCTTCTTCTGTTTTCAAATTACTTTCGTTCCTGAAAGACTGCGTTAGCGATGGAGGCATTTGTTGAAGCTCTTTTTTGTTTTTCTCAAAAAAAGCGACTGCCGATAGCGCGACCCTTGGGTAACGCCCAACTACGCTAAAGCTTCGTTGGACACGCCTAAATTATTTTATTCGTTTTTCCAGTTTAATCTATCTTGCTGATTGTATGGCCAAGGCGCTCCGTTGTTTTCAATATTGGTCATCATATTGTTTAATTCTGTAGGAGCATCACTTTTTTCCATTACCAAATAACGACGCATTTCGATAATGATAGATAATGGATCGATACTTACCGGACAAGCTTCTACACAAGCATTACAGCTAGTACATGCCCAAATTTCCTCGTTGGTGATATAGTCGCCTAATAGTTGTTTACCATCCTCTTTAAACTCGCCGTTGTTTGCATCTATATTTTTCCCAACTTCCTCTAGACGATCTCTAGTATCCATCATGATTTTTCTAGGCGAAAGCTTTTTACCTGTTAGGTTTGCAGGACATTCGCTAGTACATCTTCCGCATTCTGTACATGTGTACGCGTTTAGTAATTGTACCCAAGATAAATCTTGTACATCACTTGCTCCGAATTTCTCTGGCACTTCATCTTCTGCTCCTTCTGGTGCTGCTGCAAATGGATCTGCATCTGGATCCATCATCATTTTTACTTCTTTAGTTACAGATGCTAAGTTGTTTAATTCTCCTTTATTATTTACACGACCATAAAAGGTATTTGGAAACGCTAAAAGAATATGTAAATGCTTAGAAAAGTATAGGTAATTTAAAAAAGTTAATATACCCAAAATATGTAACCACCAAGCTGCTCTTTCTATGAAATGTACGGTACCTTCTGCCATTCCAGAAAATAATGGTGCAATATATTGGCTTATTATGTTTCCAGAATTCATGTCTTGAAAATGAAGATCTGTAGCATTCATCACAAGGAATAAGGTCATTAATACCATTTCGAAATACAGAATGATATTCCCATCGCTTTTTGGCCAACCTTTCATTTCAGGTTTCCAGAAACGCGCTAATTTTATAATGTTTCTTCTTATCCAGAAAATAATTACTGCAACGAGTACTAATAGAGCAAGAACCTCGAAAGTACCAATTAAAAAGCCATATACCGCTTCTGGTAATACGCTAGAAAAAATACGATGTGTACCAAAAAGACCATCGATTATAATTTCTAAGACTTCAATATTTATAATAATAAAACCTACATATACGACAACATGTAAAAATCCGGAAACCGGGCGTTTCACTAATTTACTTTGCCCTAGAGCAATGTTTGCCATGTTTTTCCAACGTTGTGATTTATTATCACTAACATCTACATCTTGTCCTAACTTTATATTTCGGACAAGTTTTTTTACATTTTTTGCAAAATAGCCAAGACCAACAATTAGTGCAATGGCAAATATTATATTTGGTAAGTAATTCATGTATAGGTTGGTTTATTGTCTTTCGCTTTCTGGTTTTATGTATCCTGCTTTGTCTTTTTTACCAAAAACAGATACTTTTATATATCTACTTGGATTTAGTTTAAAGTCTTGTAATAACTCTTGTAGTTGCTGTGAGGCTACTTCTAAGTTGGTATACAACTCGTCATCTGTAAGTAGTTTACCAAGCGTACCTTCTCCTTTATCTAAATCGGATAAAAGCGTATTTACATTGAGTAAAGTTTGGTCTAAGGTTTTCACGGTTTTAGATAATTCTACATCTTTTAAATCTTCGGAAAGCGCTCCTAAATCTTTACTTACTTTATCAAAATTAGTAAGCATAGAAGTTAGCGTTTCATCATTTTTAGCAATTAGAGAATTGAAAGAATAAGATAATGTTTTAAACGACTTTATAGTAGCGTTCAATTCGCCAATAGCATTTTTCAAGCCTTTTTCAGAATCGTCTTCTACTAATCTATTTAAACTTACTAAAAGAGAATCTGCAGATTCTAGAGTACCATCTAATCCAGAACTCAATCCAGAAAAGTTACTAGTTAGGCTTTTTACAAGACCTTCTTCTACTTCCGAATGCAAGAAATCACCATTTTTTGCAGGAACTCCTCCTTCCGTTGGAATAATTGCAATTCCGTTTCCTCCCATTAAACCTAGTTCGTATAGGCGCATTTTACTGTCTTTAGAGAATTTCAAGTCTTTATCTATAGTAAAAGCAACTCGTGTTTTACCAGATTCAAAATCATATTTAATGCTATTTATTTTACCTACATTATTTCCTTTAATAGTAACAGGAGATGATGGTGTAAGTGCATTATAATCAAACTCTGTGTAGAATTCATTTTTGGGTTGAAAGATGTTTACTCCTTTCAAATAATTGATACCTATTATAAGGAATACAACTCCTGATATAACAAGTATGGCAGTTTTAACTTCTCTAGATAACTTCAACGTATATTGGATTGGTTATGAAACAAAATTAGAAATAAATTTACAAAGAACGACTCTAATTAGCACTTGTTTTTAAGGCTTGGTCTAGTGTAATTTTTTTTCCCTCTTTAAAAGCGACGACAAAACAGGAAGTATATCCTTTCTTTTTAGCATTGGATTGCAGTTGCTTCGCTTTGGTATAGTCTGATGTGTAGCCATGAAAATACTTATAAAGATTCCCTTCTTTTTCTCTAGAAACATCGGGTAAACCTTTAAAATTATATGCTTTTGGCGCTAATTTTCTAGAACTAGCGGCAATTTGCACTTTAAAAACTACATTTTTCACAATTTGTTCTGGTTCACTACTAACACTAGGAAATTCTTCATCTACTTCTGGTGAGAAAACAAATTCGCCTATATTTTGATCTAAAGAAGCTTTATAATCTGAAATAGCATCACTAATAGATTTCGAAATTTCTTGTTGTCCTTTCGAAGAGTTTAAATATTTACCTTCGGTACTATTGGTAATAAAACCAGTTTCAATAAGCACACTTGGCATATAGGTATTATGTAAAACCCAAAGGCTAATTTGCTTTACGCCTCTACTTTTTCTTTTTAATTTGTTTTGAAAACCTTTCTCTACCAAATCTGCCAACATGATACTTTGATCTACATATTCTTCCTGCATTAAGGTCAGTCCGATTAGGGATTCTGGAGCATTTGGATCGAAACCTTCATAATGTTTTTCGTAATTATCTTCTAAAAATATTACTTCATTTTCCGCTTTAGCTACATTAAAATTACGTGCGGTATTACCAACACCTAACACATAAGTCTCTGTACCAGAAGCTTGCGTATTATGCGCATTACAATGTATAGATACAAATAAATCGGCATCAGCATCATTTGCAATTTTTGCTCTTCCACGAAGCGTCACAAAAACATCTGTTTTTCTAGTGTAGATAACTTTAATGTTTTTATTTTTTTCTAAATTTTTACCGACTTGTAAAGCTACTTTCAAAGCAATATCCTTTTCTGTATACCCATTTTTTGTTGGTCTTCCAGGATCATGTCCGCCATGACCAGCATCTAACACTACAACAAACTTATTGGATTGTTGCGCATAAACATTGGGTGTATTAACAAAAATGGCTAATACTACTATAAGAGATAAAATATAAAATAATCTATTGGTTTGCATACAGATAATAACTATTTAAGGTTTGAATTATTTTAAATTGCTTAATATTAAATTAATCATAAAAAATATATGTAATTTTGGCAATTCAATAACCGAGCCATACTTTTACAAAAATACATTAAAAGCGTTGCGTACAAATAAATTTCAAATACTTTTTGCTTTAAGTTTTACCATGTTTATTAACATGTGTGGCTATGCACAAGACAGACCAAAATCTGGAGGAGAGATTGTACCTGCAAAAAAGGAAGATTCTATTACTGTTAATGTAAACGATGTTTTACAACCAAAGGCTAAGAATTCCACAGTGGAACTTACCGAAAAAGGAAAGGACTCTACCAAAACAGACTCGGTAAAACCAAAACCGGAGTTTCTTACCGATATTGTTACCTATAAAGCGAAAGACTACACTTCTTTTAGCCGAAAGGAGCAAAAGCTATACCTATATAATGAAGCCGAAATTTATTATGGAGACATGGAAATTAAAGCTGGAATTATTGTTATAGATTATAGTAAAAACGAAGTATATGCTGGAAGAGTTAAAGATTCTGCAGGTGTTTACTCGCAACATCCCGTTTTTAAACAAGGCACACAAATAGTAGAACCAGATTCTATACGCTTTAATATAGATACCGAAAAAGCATTAATATTTAACTCAAGAACAGAGCAAGCTGGCGGATTTTTTGACAGTGAAATATCAAAAAAAGAAAATGATTCTGTTTATTTTGTACGAAATGCAAAGTATACGACTTCCGAAAACAGAGAAGACCCAGAATATTACTTTTTATTACGGAAAGCGAAAGTGGTACCAGACGAAAAAGTAGCAACGGGATTAACAAATATGTTTATTTATGGTGTTCCTACTCCTATCGGGTTGCCATTTGCGTATTTTCCGTTAACCAAAAAACAGACATCTGGTGTTATATTCCCTAGTTTTGGAGAGCAAAACTCTAGAGGTTATTTTTTACAAAATGGTGGTTATTATTTTGCGCTTAGTGATTATATTGATCTAGCAGTCCTTGGTGATTATTATACCAATGGTAGTTATGGAATGCGTTTACAAAGTAAATACAATGTACGCTATAAATATAATGGTAGTTTTAGTTTTAAGTATGAAAACTTAATTACTAGTGAGCGAGGCTTCGAGGATTACGCAAAAAGCACTATTTATAATTTACAATGGTCACACAGTCAAGATACTAAGGCTAATCCGAACTCCCGTTTTTCAGCTTCTGTAAATTTAGGAAGTAGTAATTACTACCAAACATCGGTTAATCAAACAAACGTTTCCAATTTTTTAAATAATACGCTGTCTTCTTCTATCTCCTATTCGAAAACATTTCAAGGAGAACCACAAGTAAATATGAGTGCCACTGCAACACACTCACAAAACACCAATACAGAAAGTATTAGCATGACGCTACCTTCAATACAAGCAAGTGTTAGCAGAATTTTTCCGTTTGCTAGTGAGTCAGGAACAAAAAAAGGGGTTATACAAAACATTAACTTTCAGTATAATTTAAGTGCAGAAAACCAAATAACCACAACAGATTCGTTATTCTTTAAAAAAGAAATGTGGGACGATGCACTAACTGGTGTTAAGCATACCATACCATTATCTACCAACTTTAAGCTTTTTAAATATTTTAGTTTAAGTGCGAGTAGTAATTATGAAGAAAAATGGACTTTTAATACCATCAATAAAAGTTATGACACTGTTTTGGAAAAAGAAGTGACTACAGAAAAAAGTGGTCTTGACGCTTTTAGAACTTATAATTTTAGTACCAGTTTAGGAACTACTATTTATGGTATGTTTAATTTTGAAAAAGAAGGAGAAGATAAAAAAATAAAAGCGATTAGGCACGTTATGCGTCCATCGGTAAGTTATAATATAAATCCTTCATTTGATAGATATTGGGATTCATACGAAGTAGTAAATGCGGATGGAGAAGTTGAAGAAGAAGTTGAATTTTCTAGATTTGAAGAAAGCCTTTATGGTGCACCAAATCAAAACTTCTCTAGTTCTTTAGGTTTAAATCTTTCTAATAATTTTGAAGCAAAAGTAAGAGATAAAGACAGTACAGCAACCGAATCTAAAAAAATCACTTTACTTAACAACTTAAACTTTTCTACCTCTTATAATTTTGCTGGAGACTCTTTAAAATGGAGCCCAATGCGTGTTAGTGGAGGAACACAAATACTTAACGATAAAATGTCTGTCAATTTTGGAGCAGTTTTAGATCCTTATGCTTTAGATAATAATAACAGAAAAGTAGATGTCTATAATATAAATAATGGTGGAAGCTTATTTAGACTTACAAGTGCCAATCTTACCATGAATTACACATTAAATAGTAAATCATTTAGCGGAAAAGAAGATGAAAGCCGAGAAAATAGTAGAGACGAAACTTTAAAAAGTGGAGGACGAGGAGATGACCTTTTTGGTGTTTCTGAAGATTTTGCAGATCAAAGGTTAAATAATAATAAACAAGAAGATAAAGAACCTAGCGAGTTTTATAATTACAAAATGCCCTGGAGTTTACGAATTGCTTATGCGGTAAATTACTCTAATGGAACTAGGCAAAACGAAATTTCCTCACATTCTTTAATGTTTTCTGGAGATATTGAGTTTTCGCCACGGTGGACTGTTGGTGCATCTTCTGGTTACGATTTGCTAAACCAAGGTTTTACTTATACACAATTACGTTTTGAACGTGACTTACTAAGTTGGCGAATGAATCTTTCTTGGGTTCCGTTTAGTTCACGAAGTTCTTGGAATTTCTTTATTGGAATTAAATCTAGTATCTTGAAGGATATTAAATACGATAAGCAAAAAGCACCAGACGATCAACTGTAATTTTTAGTATTCCGTGTTCAGTCGCAGTTTGCCTTTAGTGGTAAAGAAGTAATTTATCATGCTTAGCTTGCCAAAGAATCTAATACTTATTTTTACCTAAAATTTAATACATTAGCACCTATCATGCTGAGCTTATCGAAGCATCTATATAAATAAAGTTTAATTAAAAGAGATACCTGCTTTTGCAGGCACTAAAGATGAAAAAAATAATCACTACACCAAACGCTCCTGCTCCTATTGGACCATACAACCAAGCTGTTTTATCTGGAAACACTTTATATACTTCTGGACAAATTGCATTACATCCAGAAACTGGAGAATTGGTTATGGACGATATTAAAACAGAAACTAAACAAGTTATGGAAAACATGAAAGCAGTTCTTGCTGCTGCAAACATGACTTTTGATAACGTGATTAAAACGTCTATTTTTATTAGCGACATGCACAACTTTGCACAAATAAACGAAGTGTATGGTCAGTATTTTGATAACGACTCTGCTCCTGCTAGAGAAACGGTTGAAGTTGCTAATCTACCTAAGTTTGTAAATGTGGAAATTAGTTGTATTGCTGTTTTATAAAAAAAGCTGTTGATACACTCCATAAAAACACCCAAAGACTAATGTAGTTTTTGGGTGTTTTTTGTTTTATAACGTATTGCAATATTGCACTTGTATTCTTTTAGATAATTTATTTCTAATACTAATTTATCTACAATTCCTTCCGAAGTACATATAGAAACATAGGTAATACTGCTATTTTTATTTATTATAAGGCCGCTCGTTAATCCAATGAAAACCGCGAGAATTGAGGTTGAATTTTTCATGATCTATCTTAGAGAAGTAAATTTGTAAGGTGTCTTTTTCTACAATTCCGTTTAATTCTAGAGACTCCGGATTTGGATTTTTATAGTTGAAATTAAAATCTAAAGCATCAGCTTCATCTTTGTACATCTTAATTTTTTGAGTTGTAGAATCGGTTCTAAATACATATTGATGTTTTAGATCATCCATGGTTTTTACCGTCGCTTTATCTTTTAAATCCGCAATTAAATAACGCCATCTATAGGTGTCTGTAATAAGTGGTTGCAGCGTATCTCCATTTTTAATAAAAGTGGAAGCTTCCCAAATACCATAAAGCAATGGTTTTTTCCTCGCTTCTCCTCTATGGCTTTCCGTGGTATAAAAATTAAAAGATATAAAAGCAATTAGAAAAAATAACCCAACCGATTTAATCCAAAATACAATTTTATGATAATCCGGATTTTCAATAGGCTTAAAATACATGTACTTTTCTACCGCCTTGTTTTTAATAAATACATCTATAAATCGGTGGTCGGTTATAAAAATAATAAAAGCCATTACAATGAGATGTATGGAAAATAATTTTACAGGTATATCATAACAAAAGTTCATCATAGCAACTTGAGTCATCACACCAATAATGATAAAGGAACCTATTGTTTGCGTGCGTCTTGGAATTAAGAATAAAGCACCAAGCACTTCCATAAAACCGACAAAAACGTTGAATCCCTTAGAAAACCCCATATATGTCCAAGCTAAACCCATTGGTGAAAAGTCACTTAACGGATCTAATAAACGCGTTAATGACGCTGCTGGAAACTGCAGTTTAAAGATTTTTACAAAACCATAAAGAAACATGGAAGCAATTAAAGCAACACGTAGAAACACTAAAAACCAGTAAAAAAACATGTTGTAGCTTTTACGCTTTCTATCTAAAACACTCCATATACTAGCAAGTATCACCGTAAAAACGACGGAAACAAATAGCGTTAAATAGGCATAAGTATGATCTCCACTACCTTTACCACTTACCGTATATTGGTAATCTATTTTAAAAATAGATGTCCCAATCGCTCTAAATGTCGTTTCAAAAAGCACTCCAAAAATGGTGAAAAACGTATATAACAAAAAGTAGGTAGATACTACTCTAAACAAAACTTTACTTGCTGTACTCCAGTGTTCTTTATAATCTTGAGTTAGTAGTTTCAATTGTGGTTGGTTTGTTGATTTCTAGATTTTATAAGTAGATAGCAAGTGGAATTTGTTACAGTAATATATCGATAGGCTCTTTTACTTCTATATTTTATCTGATACATTTCATTTTCTTACTGAATAAAATACACCTTTTTAATTTTATTATTTTCTATATGATAGATGGCTACTGCTTCCAACATTTCTTCTCCAAATTGCACAAGTTCTTTATCTATAACAATATTGCCTTGAACAATTCTTTCCTTTAATTCACAATGTAGATTAGGCATATTATCAAACATGCTAGCATATTGTTTTCTCATCGTTTCTTTCCCTGTATAAAGTAGTTTATCTGGATACATATACACAGCAACATCTTCGGCATAAGGTTCTAAAAAGGCATCAATATTTCTAAAATTATATGCGTTCAATTGTCGTTGTGCTAAATCTACAGGTGTGTCTTTTAGTAATTCATTCGGCTTAAAAACTTTGCCTTTATTGATAACGACATTAATTTTACTTACATTTTCTATGTCATCAATCGGATTTGCATCCAATAAAACAAGATTCGCTTTTTTACCAATACTTACCGTTCCGAATTCCGCTTCTTTATTAAATATTTTTGCGCCATTTATTGTAGATGCTTGCATGATTTTCCAAGTATTCATGCCACTTTTTTGCATCGCTTTTAATTCTGCTAAATACGAAGAAGCGTGTAAAGTTCCTATATTTCCAGCATCTGTACCCGTAGCAATTAAGACTCCTGCATCCGATAGGATTTTAAGATTTTCCATACTAATCGCATTCAACTTTTTTAAGTCATTAATGCTTTTTTCGGCGTTTGCATAGTTTTTGTAATTCTGAACTAGCGTAGTATCCGACAAATGTTTTAGATCCAATAAAGAACCTAATTGGTACGGATCTGCTTTTTGCAACTCGTGATTACTCATTTTTATGTTTTGACCGAATGTATTAAAATAGCCATTATTCACTATTAATGTTGGACAAATAATGGTTTTATTCCTTTTCATTAATTGTACAAAATCGTCCTTTAAAATCTCGTCATCTACACTATGTACTAAAAAATCGGCACCATTTTCAACGGCCAATTGTGCTGTAATACGTTCGGTTGCATGCACTGCAACTTTCAAATTGTTTTTATGTGCTTCTTCTATTATAGCTTTTATTATTGGCAGGTTTTTATGCGCGCTTTCTTCTACACTTAAACCATCCGCACCAGCGATATACCATATTTTGATAAAATCGGGACTATACTGCAGTTGTTCTTTAACGCCATGGATACCATCTTCTATAGTTTTAGTTAATGTAAATGGTTCGTTTATTCCTAAATTCTCGTATACTTCTGGTTCATACGTGGTTAATAAAGGTCCTGTGATAAAAATGGAAGGCGAAAAAGCTTTGTCGGTAAAATCTTTTCGCTGATTAAGGAAATGATAATTTGCACCTACATCTACCACCGTAGTAATTCCATTTTGAAGGTATCTTCTTAATTTGGTTTCCATATCGGTTTTTGTATAGGCGATTTCTTCGTCATAGCTCTTATATTTTTGTAAATTCATAACATCTGGACGCGTATATAATCCGCCATTTTGAAAAAAATGAATGTGTGCATCTACAAAACCTGGAAATAAATATTTATTAGAACCATCGATTATTATTGCCTTTTCGGGAACCTTTATTTTATTACTTTTTGCAATATTGGTAATCACATCGTTAGTGATAACAACTGTTTGGTTAGGAATTAATTTTTGTTTTTCTACATCTGCTATGGTAACATTGGTAATATAGGTTTGTGCAAAAATGGAAAATGAGGTCATTAGAACCGCGAGAACTATAATTTGTTTTTTTATCATTTTAATAGATTTTAAATTAATAGTATTTTTACTTAAACAGCACATAACAAATTCATAAACAAGTAGTTCAACACAGCACATAACCAATTTAGTAAATAAAAACGTATAAAAAAATCGGAAGGTTTTACTCCTTTTATTCCGTTCATTTTTATCTTACCGTATCGTAGTCATTTTCGAAATCTTACCATTTTCTATTTCATAAATAACAATCGCGTTAAAATTATCACCATTAACGGTCAGATATTCTTCGTCAATAACTACATTTCCAATAATTATTCGGTTTGTAATGTCGCAGTGTAAATCGGGTGTTTGTGCAAAAAAATCACTAAAAACGGTTTGTAATTGTTTTTTGCCCTGGACATAAATCTTATTTGGGAAGTCATACGCCACTACTTCGCTATCAAAGGTCTCCGCAAAAGCATCCATATTTTTCGCATTAAATGCTTCTAATTGTTGCTGAATAATAGCTTCTGCTTCTGGTAGTTTTTCTTTATCCTGAATGAAAGTCTTACTAACTATTTGTCCATTGCGGATTTCATATAGTACAGCACGATGATGCTCTTTACCGTTTATAATTATACGTTCTTTATCGATAACTATATTCCCTTTATGTATTCGTTTTAAGATTTCAACGTTAGCTTCCGGATTCTTTGAGAAAAAATCTTTATAGTCTGAAATTAGTTTCGATTTACCTTGGTATAATGTATCGTTGGGAAAGTTCTGAACAATTACAGGATCCGAATAATAAGATGCAAAACGCTCTAAATCCTTACTGTTAAATGCAAGGGATTGTTTTTCAATTAAAAGAACTGGTGATTCTTCAGATACTAGCGCCAAATGTTTGCCATCGGGACTTATTGCCATTCTAGAAATCCCATTTATTTCATTTTCCTGGAACTGATGTAGAATACTAATACTATCGTCTAAAGCATTCCATTGGGCGATTATTTTATCATCCGGAATTAAGATTTTGCTTTCAGATAACCAACATATATCGGTAATTAAGATAGGTAACGATTTGATGATTTTTATATCGCCTGTGATAGGATTTAAAGATTTTATGGTTGTGGCATTGTTTTCAACACTTATAAAACCAATTAGATTAGAATTTGGAATTTTATGTAAGGAACGTCCAACGTTTTTATGTACCGTTAGATTGGTGTTTTTATCTAAGTTAGATACCATTAAGTCCATGCTATCTTCTACTAACACCGCAGAAACCAAGATGTTTTGGTTATACCAAACGTGATAGCCCACTTTTATATCCTTTAAAAGGATTTGAGAAGTTTCGTTTGTGAAGTCGTAGCTATACAGTCTTTGTAATCCGTTTTTATCTAATCGAATTGCAGAAACAGTCTCCTTATTAGGAATTTTTAAAGGAGAATATTCGCTTCCGGAAGTAGTATTTGTTTTCCAAGCATTTTCATCTGTAGTTATCGTATAGCTTTTAATATCGGTCTGATGGTTTCTCGAGGAAGCGAAAAGAACCGTATTGTTGTCATAAAAATAAGGTTGGTTATCATAACCCGCATTATTTGAAATATTTTTCAGATGTACCAATGCGATGCTATCCTTAGTATTTATGATATCTAATAAAAAAACCTCTGTATTCGTTTGCGAAGAAAGGTGCATCGAGATAAAAACGAGGACTAGAAATATTATTTTTTTCATTTGTTATTTATTTTGATTTGATAGTCTGTGTAATCTAATACATTTACTCTAATTACTTCTAACGTATTTAACAAACCAGGATATAGTCTTTTTTTACCTTATCTTTTTTATTGAATTTCGGATTGTAATTTAAAATCTAACTATGATTTTTTTAGTAGTTATTCCTGTTGAAGTTTCTACTTTTATAATATAATTTCCTTCCGCTATTTGTTTCACAGGGATTCGTATTTCATTAGATAATGAAAGGTCATTAGCTTCCCAGGAATTAATTGTTTGTCCTAAAATATTAACTAAATATACTTTTTCTACATCTATAGCATTAGGAGTTTGTATCAAAATTTCTTTGGTGTCATTTAAGAAAGACAATGCTATGTTTTCAGGTTCTTGATCTACCGTATTCAGTGTTTCTGATGCTATAAAAGTAATATAAAATCTGTCGAGATAGTCTTGTGCTTCTAAGGTTATTTGAAAGTCTATACTATTAATATTGGTATAGCTTCCAAAAACAGCATCATACACAAATACATCCATATCGGGATCTAAATTCTCTAATCCTCTTAAGGAAATTTTTATTGTTCCTTCCGTGTTTAAAAAAACACCTAACGGATATTGTTTTGTAACATCCAACGTACCAACGCCTTGAATAATGTAAGGTTCATCCTCCATCATCCACGACATGTCATTTGGCAGGTTTTCGGTATTCAACGCATCATAGCCAAAATCAAAACCATCTGTTGCTAAATTATTAGGAACAAAAGCGAGCATTATGGGTCTGATGGCTTGTTCTGGAGATGTAAAATCAATACGCACTCTTTGCATAGCATCTGTTTCTGTGTTATTTTCTGAATCGTTTGTTGTTCGCATAAATACCGATCCGTCATTTAAACTTCCGGTAACCGATTCTTTTACAAAAACACGTTGGTCATTATTAAAGACAACATTCCCACCAGTAGTACTTCCTCTTACATTGAACCCTTGCCCTATTGGTATATATCGTTCTGGTATTTTTGAAGGTGCTCCTAAATCACTAATTTCAGGAGGTGAAACGGCAGGATTTCCTCCAGAAAAATTATAGGCTGCAAAACCACCTTGATAATCCACAGTTACATGTGTGTTATTGGTAGTGTAATGTTCCCAATAATAAATAGTCCCTAAAATACTTCCGCTATTGTCATTTATAAACGCGTGTGAATCTATAGCCGATGGATATGGATTACCAACTAAAGCTTCGTAATTAGGTGTTATACTAGAACTTATTGTACCGTTATTGGGCTTACCAACAAAGGTGTAATTTTGTTCCGCTACAGCGTTCCCACTACCTTTCATAAGAAAACCTAAACCGATCTCTATAGCATCATCTTCATTTATGGCATGCCAATCGGCATAAGAATTTAGCGGATAATTTTCATATAAATACAACCATCGTCTACTCATTGTAATTGGTGTAGTACTAGCATTTGCATTATGAGCGCTTGTCCATTGTACTGGTTGCGTTCCATCATATAGAATATTTTGTAATGCAAAAGAATTACCATCTTCACTTACAGGAGCTCCCCAATAATTATAGTTAAAATAGTTAGCAGTCCCTTGTTGGTCTCGATGTAATTTTCCAGTTCCGGAATAATCCACTACACTACCAATATCTTGAAGTAATTGCGATTCGCCCACTAATTTTAAAACGGTATCTACGCCATCTAAAATCAAGTAATCTGTAATACGAAGGCTTTGTCCATCTATAGGATTGGTATTTTCTATTCGTAGCGTATTTGCATTCACTTCTAAACCTAGTAAGGTTAGATTCCTGTCACCAGATGAAATGTTATGGGAACTTCTTACAATATTCCAATCGATATTTGAAGTGCCGTCTACTCCTAAACTATTTGGTATGTTTTGGGAATTGCCATATAACCATGTATTGGTGTTTGTCCAATCCCCATTGGAAACCGTTTGATACGGCAATGGTGCGGTTTCTGGCTGCAAGGTGGTCATATATCTTAATACCCCATTGATAGTATTTGTTAGGGATATTAAACTACCACCAGACAAATCTGTATTTTGATTCATTTGATAATAGCCATTTAAATCGGCCCATGAAAGTCCAGAAATAGTCAAAGGCAACACGGAACCATAAATTGGTCCATCTGCAATATTAGTAATTGGATTTAAAGATGTGATTTCCTGATTCATCATCTTTCTAATTTGCGTTACTGTTAAAGCAGTATCCCAAAGTCGAAATTCATCCATTCCTCCAGTAAAATAATGGAGCGGCTTAAAAGGAGCTATCAAAGCTTGATCCATTGCCCCTATTAGAAACTCCGAAGCATTTGGTATTGGTACAGCACCATTACTGCTGTTCACTTCTAATCCATCGACAAACAAGGTATAATTACCGCCACCATAAGTAAGCGCAATATGATGCCATTTGTTGGTATTTATTGGAAATGGTGATGCTAATGATTGTCCGTTATTCCAATGAAAAGAAACGATATTATTAACGACTCTTAAATCATAACCATCGATTAAATTGTTCGCTTCTCGTTTGGATAAAATGGTTTGCATATTGGTATTGGTAACATCTGATTTCACCCAAAGTTCCATAGTAAAAGCACTTCCTAAATCATAGTTATCCCGAAAGGTGATATTATCATCCACGCCATCAAAATCTAAAGCATTACAAGTAATAAATGCAATTGTGATACTATCACTAGTATCAACACAAGGTTCTGGATTGTCTATAGTCCAAGTTAAGGTATAGGTTTCTCCAATATCACCAATAAAAGTAGCTATTGGACTAGATGCATCCGAGAATGAAAATCCGCTTGTTTGCCCAGAAGTAACGGTCCATAAACCAACAGAACCACTACCTGTAATTGCATTTCCTGCTAAAAAAACTGTGGTATCTGTACAAATAGTATTAATTACATCAAGTCCTGCATCTGAGGGAGCATTATATTCATTCATTAAAATAGTTATGGCATTACTGGTTTGTGGTTGTGCACAAACAGATGTACTGGAAGTCATAATTACTGTTACCTCATCTCCATCTTGTAGTGTTGTAGATGTAAATGTATTGGAAGACGCTCCAACGGCATCCATACCATTTATTTGCCATTGATATACTGGAGTTGTTCCACCATTTATTGGAGTTGCCGTAAATAAAACGGATTCATTTTGACAAATAGTAGTAGCAGAGCTTATTATACTTACCGAAGCGTTCTCGCTCAAATCTGTAATAGTAACCATGGCATCACAAGAACTTGAGTTTCCACTATCATCTATTACTGTTAATGTTACGGTATTTAATCCTATATGACTACAATCGAAAATAGTTTGAGAAACATTAAAATTAAGACTACAATTATCGGTAGAACCACCATCTATATCCGAAGGGACTATAGTTAAAGTCCCTGTATTCGGATCTAATGGTAAACTAATATATTTACAAGTTGCAATTGGGTTTTCTAGATCGTTTACGGTTATAGTAAAGGAACAAGATGCTATATTTCCATGCGCATCGGTTAGTTCAAAAGTATTGGTAGTTATCCCTAAAGGGAATAAAGAACCAGAAGCCAAACCAGATGTTTGTAAAACAGTTTCTCCCGGACAATTATCGGTAACCGTAAGATTATAATTTACTAAAGCAGTACAACTACCGGCATCTGTATTCACAATGATGTCTCCTGGACAGCTGATTGTTGGCATTACCGTATCCACCACTTCTACTGTTCGAATAGCCTCATCAGCTAAATTCCCATAAATATCCATAACATTATAGGTTACAGGATATGACCCAACTACATTTACATTTAATGCAGAAGTATCAATAACAATATCGGAGGTGTAATCTATATTAAAACAAGGATCTATTGCTGTACCACCTAATTCTATATAAGGAGAACACAATTCCATTATTTGTGGGTTTGGATCTACTAAAACAATTTCAGGACCAGTAACATCAATAACTTCTATGGTTCTAGTAATTGGAGTTGCTGGGTTTCCGGAAGCATCTGTTACATTATAAATAACGGTGTACGTGCCAAGTGTACTTGTATCTACAGAAGAATTATCTACTACTACATTTCCTGAAATATCACCAAAACAAGGATCTATTGCTATTGCACCAAGTTCTGTATAACTAGAACAATCTCCTATATTCAGTGGATTTGGTCCAACTAAACTTAACGATGGGCTTGAAGTATCTATAACATTTACGGTACGAATAACTGGTGTCGCAGAAAGACCATTAGCATTTGTAACATTATACGTCACGCTATAAGATCCAACCTGATTTGTATTTAAATTCGAATCGTCAATGACAATATTTCCAGAAATATCTCCAATACAAATATCGTTTGCAGTAGCACCAAACTCAGTATACGTATCACAAGCTTCCATGGTAATTGGGTTACTTCCTAATAAAGTAAGCACAGGGATTTGGCTACTTACAACAGTTACATCGAAAGAACAGCTTACCATATTTCCATCTACAGCTGTTGCTGTGAATGTTACCGTTGTAGTTCCTAGAGGATAAACGCCACTTGCATTAGCTCCTCCACTATTAAAACTATTAGTTACGGTAGCAATAGAACAATTATCTGAAGCTACAACCAATGGTATTGTAACATTAGCTGTACATTGTCCAGCAGTAGCATTTACAGTCCTATTACTAGGACATGTAATTGTTGGTAGATCGTTATCTGTAACAGTCACATCTTGCGTACAGGTTTCAAAATTACCAGCGGCATCTGTGACGGTCCAAGTAACAGTTGTTATACCAACCGGAAAATTCCCACCTGGTGGAATTCCTGTAGGGACTGTCGATAATCCAGAACAGCCATCAAATGCTGTTGGAAATACGTTTATGGCATACATATCAACAAAGGCATCGCATTGCCCAGAATCATTAGTTGTAGTAATATCCCCTTGACAAACCACAATAGGTTTGATGAAATCATTAACTGTTACAGTAAAACTGCAACTATTAAAATTCCCACTTGTATCATCAATAGTATAAGTAACTGTGGTTGTACCTGCTAAAAAATTTTCAGAACTAGCATCATTAATACCAGTGCTTGCACTTGATAATACCGTTGCACCTGTTAAAGTATAGGTTTGTAAAACAATAGATCCACAATTATCTGAAGTCGTTGGCGCTATTGACCCAACGGCATGCGGACAAGGAGCAACAACATTTCCAGGGCATGTTATTACAGGTGGCGTAACATCTGGAGAACATTGGCTGTAAGAGTAAATAGATAAAAAAAATAAGAATATAAAATTCCCGTATTTTTTTTTCATTCTAATATTTTTAATCAAAAGATTCCCTTTAAAAATATAAAAAAATCTTTCTGTTGTTATAGTTATGCATTAATATGATAACTATTAAAGTTAAAAAGCAATTTGTCTAACCCTATCTAAACGATAGCTTATTTAGGATTAGACAATACCTTATGCTTTATTAAAACTTAACTACTTTAGTATACGCTTTTTTACCTGCTTGTGATACTTGTACAATATATCCTCCACCTTCTAAATTATTACCAAACTTGTAAACTTCATTTGGATGGAATTCTCCTTGATGTACTAATCTATTATTCATATCAAAAACTTGTATCACTGCCTGATCTGTTGGATTTTCTGTTTTCAATCTTAAATTAAAAACAGTATCTGAAGGATTTGGCCAAGCCGCAACATCAAAGGAGATATCTATTCTTCCAGAAGCATTATTTCGCAATTCAACATGTCCCCAACTAACTTCTGAAACATAATGTATCATGTATTTACCGTTAATTTTTGGAGGTAAATTTGTTGAATATTGATTCGTAAAATCGACACCATTGATTTCTAAGGATACTAATGACCATGAATTTACGATATCAATATCGTCATACGTTTCCCAACAATATTCGTCTGTTCCATTAAAAGAATACGGCACCTGAATTTCAATAGGATCATTACAACTAAGTCCTGTATCTCCTGGATCTTCAAAACCATTGATTTCGAAATGTCCCCAAGGCACATTAGAAATGTAATGGATATAATATTTACCATCAATTCTAGCTGGCATCGTTGTGCTGTATTGATTCAGGTAACTTACACCATTAATCTCTAAAAATTGTAGTTCCCAAGAGTTTACAAAATTGATAACTCCTGAAGTTTCCCAACAGAATTCTCCAACACCTTCAAATACAAATGGCACTGGTATTTCTGCAGGATCACTACAATCTGCTCCATCATTTGGTGCTGGGCAAGGTTGGCAGTATGTATCAGCATTCCAAATTACATTCTTATTACCAGTAATTGATTTACCAATGAAGAAGCCAGTCATATAGGTTGCACTTCCATTATTACCTTTTACAGAAATGGAATTATCATTTGCATGAATACGTGCAATAATCAAGGAACCTTTATTCACCTCAACATCACTATTTGCATATACGGTAACCATATGTCCATCCGAATTAAATAAGGTACGATCGCCAAAGTCTAGTTTTTTATTGACAAGAAGATTGGTACATCCTGAAAATTCTATTGTTGCATCATTAGCTGTTTTTAATTCATCTATATGCACATTAGGCTCTGTAAATGTAACTGTAGCTCCATTTTTAATATTAATCGTACCATAGACACTTCCGTTAAGGGTAGTGCTTGAATTATTATTTATGGTAACATCTGGACTTGCTGAATTAGACTGAATATTATGAACAAAAGGAGGTATTATAGGAGTCGCTGGCTGGTAAATAGCTGTTCCTACCATGCTTCCTCCGTTTATTTGTATTTGTGATGCTTGAGCAAAATCAATGACATTACTAGCATTGTGCAGTTTTATCTTTTTACCAACACCGGTAACACCAACACCACCACTTTGTACCGTGTTACTGTTTTGTAAGTGCACATTATCTGTTGCTAATATGGTATATGCTGAAATTAAAGAACCAGCATCAAATCCTGCAACGATATATTCTACATAAGAAGTACAATTTGTTGCAGAAGTAACTATTACACCATAAGTACCATCTCCAGGAACCTCGATAGATTCAGTTGTTTCTCCATCATTCCATAAATAAGAAATAGCTTCATCACTATTAGCAGTTAAGACTAAAGCTGCTCCTTGACAGAAATCAGGAAGTTCCCCTTCAGAAATAGTTACTGTTGGTATTATCCCTTCAACAGTTACAGTAGCTGTACAAGTGTCTGTAAGACCATTCTCATCTGTAACCGTTAATGTAACGGTATTTACTCCAATAGTATCACAAGTGAATGTGGAAGGCGTAACTTCATAAGAAACAATTCCGCAATTATCATTCGATCCGCCATCCACATCTGTCCCAGTAATAGTTGCAGAACCATTTGCATCCAATTGTACTGTAATGTTTTGACAAACAGCATTTGGATTCACATTATCTTCAACGGTAACGGTTGAAGTACATACGCTGGAATTTCCATAAGCATCTGTAACGGTTAATATTACGGTATTTTCACCAACATTAGAACAATCGAAACTAGTTATATCTGTGTCGTATGTTAATCCGCCACAAGCATCAGTTGATCCATTATTTACGGCATCTTCTGCAATAGTGACATTACCATTCGCATCTAATTGCACTATAATACTCTGACAATTTGGAATTGGTGCTACATTATCTTCCACAGTAACGGTTGCACTACAAGTGGAGGTGTTTCCGTTATTATCGGTTACTGTCAGTGTTACAGTATTTGCTCCAATATTACTACAATCGAATTCTGTATCACTCAATGTAAGACTTCTAATTCCGCAGGCATCACTAGATCCATTATCTACTGCAGAAGCAGTTGTGCTACCAAAACCATTTGCATCTAATTGCACCACCACGTTTTGACATTCTGCTATTGGAGGCGTGTCATCCACTACGGTTACGTTTCCTTCACAAGTAGAAACATTTCCACTGGTATCTGTAACAGTAAGAATCACATTGTTCGCTAGGTCTGTAATTTCAATATCATGATTTCCTAAATTAGTAAAAGTATCTTGCGGGTATGCAATCCACTCTGTAGCAAATCCTGTTTGGAAACTATTAATATTTCCTTGTAATACTGTCTCGCTTCTCACCAAAGTAGTACCAGCTGTTGTATTTGGAGATGCATTCCAACCTCCTGTACCAGGATCCTGACCAATTACTCCAATAATATCAATCGCTCCATCTGCATTAGATAATGCAATTGCGTCGTTTCCATCAAAAGCAAATCCTGCTGTTTGATCTGCTTGGCTTGAACCTGGAGAAGCTCCGAAGCATACTACATACACATCTCTATCGGCAATACTTCCTAATAAAGGGATGTTATATGTAGCTGTGGTTCCACCATCTAGGTAAAACTTAAGACTATAATTTCCTTCGTATAAATTAACACTATTACCAGTACCATTATAAATTTCGATACAATCTGTATTACCAGTTCCATCAATATATTCCGATATAATTAAGGCATCTAAATCTCCTCCAATATCACTACAATCGAAAGTCATTTGTGATAAAGTGATACTTGCAATTTCGCAATTGTCTGTAGAATTATTATTGATATCAGCAATGGTAATTCCACCGTTTCCGTTAGCATCTAATAATACTTGTAAATTAAGACAATCTACAATTGGTGCTTCATTATCTTCTACAGTAATAGTTGTTGTACAAGTAGCTGTTTGTCCGTTTCCATCTGTAACCGTCCATGTTATGGTGGTATCTCCTTTAACAAGTACTTCACCTGCAATGGTTGCCGTTCCGTTTAAGTTATTTGTAATACTTCCATTTGCACAGTTATCTGTAAATGTTGCATCCAACTCATTACCTTGGATGGTATATGTACATTCTCCTAAGTCGGTATCTCGTGTAGTATCTTCAATACAAATAATTACAGGGTCTTCGTTATCTTCAACTGTGATAGTATTTGTACACGTTGCTGTTTGTCCGTTACCATCTTCTACAGTCCATATAATAGTAGTATCCCCTTTTGCAAAAACTTCACCAGCAATTGTTGCGGTTCCATTCAGGTTATTGGTAATACTTCCATCTGCACAGTTATCTGTAAAGCTTGCATCCAACTCATTTCCTTGCACGGTATAATTACATTGTCCTGCATCTGTATTTCGTGTATCATTTGCTACACATGCAATTACTGGATCTTCGTTGTCTTCTACTGTAATTGTAGTTGTACAAGTTGCTGTTTGTCCGTTACCATCATCAACTATCCAAGTAACTACGGTTGCTCCTTTTTGGAATACTGCTCCAGTTAAAGTAGCGCTATTGTTATAGTCATTTATAATGTTTCCATCTGCACAGTTATCTGTGAAGCTTGCATCCAACTCATTTCCTTGAATGGTATATGTACATTCTCCTAAATCGGTATTTCTTAGATCATCTGCAATACAAGTAATTACTGGATCTTCGTTGTCTTCTACTGTAACTGTGGTTGTACACGTTGCTGTTTGCCCGTTTCCATCTACAACAGTCCATATTATAGTAGTATGCCCTTTTGTAAAAACTTCACCAGCAATTGTTGCAGTTCCGTTTAAGTTGTTTGTAATGGTGCCATCTGCACAATTATCTGTAAATGTTGCATCCAATTCATTTCCTTGCACGGTATAATTACATTGTCCAACATCTGTATTTCGGATTCCATTTGCTACACAAGCAATTATTGGATCTTCGTTATCCTCTACTGTAATTGTAGTTGTGCACGTTGCTGTTTGTCCGTTACCATCATCGACTGTCCAAACTACTGCAATAGTTCCTTTTTGTAAAACTTCACCAGCAATACTTGCGGTTCCGTTTAAATCGTTCGTTATACTTCCAGAAGCGCAGTTATCTGTAAATGTAGCATCCAATTCATTGCCTTGTATGGTATAATCACATTGTCCTGCATCTGTATCTCTTGTACTATTTGCTACACAAGTAATTTGAGGTGTTATATTATCCACTACTGTTACTGTGGCACTACAAGAAGAAACATTTCCATTATTATCGGTAACTGTTAATGTTACAGCAACTCCACCTCCAGCGACACTATGACTTCCTAAATTAGAAGCATTGTCTTGTGGAAATTCTGTCCACTCTGTTACTAAGGAAGGGAATCCATATGTATTATCTGTATTTCCGCTTGAAATATTTTCGTTTCTAACTAAAGTTCTGTTTTGCGTTCTAATTCCTGTTGCACTCCAATAAGATCCTGGGTCTTGACCAATCCTTCCGAAGATATCTATTGAAGAACCACCTTTAGTTAATTCGACGGCATCGTCTCCATTAAAAGAAACACTTCCAGATGTTTGATCTGCTTCCGAAGTAAAGGTTCCTGATGCCCCAGTATTACAAATTACAAATACATCGCCATTTGCAACTACTCCTGAAAGTGCAATATTAGATCCTGCATTTGAACTTCCATTAGCATAAACTAAAAGTCTATAATTATTTGCAGCTAAATCAATGGAGCTGCCTGTTCCATTATAAATCTCGATACATTTGTTATTACTTCCTCCTTCAATATATTCGGAAATAAATAATTCATTGATTACTGGAGCAGCACTAATATCGCTACAATCAAAACTATTTACATCAATAGTTGTAGAAGCAATTCCACAGGCATCTGTAGAACCATTGTCAATATCTGATGCTAAAATACTTGCATTTCCTGCTGCATCTAACTCTACGGTTATATCCTGACAAACAACTTCTGGAGCAGTGTTATCTTGCACTGTAACTGTTGCGAAACATGTATTTGAGTTTCCATTTACGTCTGTTACTGTTAATATCACTGTATTGCCTCCTACATTTGAGCAATCAAAAGTTGTAATATCTGTATCAAAAGTTAAACCTCCACAGGCATCTGTTGAATTGTTATTCACAGCATCTTCAGCAATTGTTACATTTCCAGTAGAATCTAGCTCTACCGTAATATTTTGACAAATTACTACAGGATCTATGTTGTCTTCCACAGTTACTGTAGCGGTGCAACTACTTTCATTTCCGTTTGCATCTGTTACCGTTAATATAACTGCATTTGCTCCTACATTAGAACAATCAAAACTTGTAATATCTGTATCGAACGTTAGTCCGCCACAGGCATCTGAAGAATTGTTATTTACAGCATCCTCTGCTATGGTTGCATTTCCGGTAGCATCTAGTTGTACGGTAATATTTTTACAATTCACATATGGTGACACCGCGTCTATAACTGTTACTGTTGTAGTGCACGTAGATGTATTTCCGTTAACATCTGTTACTGTTAAGACTACGGGTACTCCCGAACTAACGGAAGCAATGGTATGACTACCTAAGTTTGAAACGTTGTTTTGCGCAAATTCTGTCCATTCTGTTCCTAAGGAAGGAAATCCTGTTGCGTTATCTATATTTCCTCCTGTTACATTTGGATTTCTAACTAAGGTTTGGTTTGCTGTTTCATTTCCACTAACATTCCATTGCGATCCAGGATCTTGACCTATTTTTCCAAATATATCTATAGCAGCATTAGCACTAATTTTCCATAAAGCAATAGCGTCATCTCCATTCCAATTTACAGCGGGTAATACTGTTGTTGCACCTCCATAAATATTAGCGGAAGAATTTCTATATACTTTAGTAGAACCATCAGTTAGTGATCCAGAAAGGCTACTTGTGGTTGATGGAGAAGAGTTACCATTTGAATATAGACGAATTTCATAATCAGATAGACTAACTGTATTTCCTGTTCCATTATAAATTTCTATATATTTATTAGATGAACTTCCTTCCACATATTCAGAAATAAACAAATCGGAAACTGTTGGACTTCCAGACATTACATCACTACAATCAAAACTAGTTACATCAATATTTGTAGATGCAATTCCGCATGCATCGGTAGAACCATTTTCAATATCTGCTACAGTAATGGAAGCATTTCCGTTAGCATCCAATTGAATAGTAAAATCTGAAATACAATTAACAATTGGTGCTTGTGTGTCTTCTACAGTAACCGTTCGTATTACTTCCACAGCTTCGTTTCCATTGGTATCTATAACATTGTAAGTAACCACGTATGTTCCTTCTACACTAGTATTAACACTAGAGGCATCTATTACAAGGCTTCCTGTAATATCCCCTAAACAATTATCATTTGCAGTTGCTCCTAATTCAATATAAGCTGTACAAGCTTCAATCATTTGTGGATTTGCTCCTGTTAAAGTAATTACTGGAATCGTAGTATCCACAACATTTACCATTCTAGTTACTTCAGCAGCATCGTTATTATTGGCATCTGTTACATTATAGGTTACGATATAAGAACCAACCACATTTGGGTTGACCGTATCTCCTCCAACGGTTACAGATCCTATTGTTAAACAACCATCGGTAGCCGTAGCCCCTTGTTCGTTGTACGTATCGCAAACTTCCAATGTTAGGATTGCATCTCCAGTAAGTGAAATTACTGGAATCGTAGTATCCACAACATTTACTGTTCTAGTTACTTCAGTAGCATCGTTATTATTGGCATCTGTTACGTTATAGGTTACAGAATAAGAACCAACAACATTTGGGTTGACAGTATCTCCTCCAACGGTTACAGATCCTATTGTTAAACAACCATCGGTAGCAGTAGCTCCTTGTTCGTTGTACGTATCGCAGGCTTCCAATGTTAGGATTGCATCTCCAGTAAGTGAAATTACTGGAATCGTAGTATCCACAACATTTACCATTCTAGTTACTTCAGCAGCATCGTTATTATTAGCATCTGTTACATTGTAGGTTACAGTATAAGAACCAACCACATTTGGGTTGACAGTATCTCCTCCAACGATTACAGATCCTATTGTTAAACAACCATCCGTAGCCGTAGCCCCTTGATCGTTGTACGTATCACAAACTTCCAATGTTAGGATTGCATCTCCAGTAAGGGATATTACTGGAATCGTAGTATCCACAACATTTACCATTCTAGTTACTTCAGCAGCATCGTTATTATTGGCATCTGTTACATTGTAGGTTACAGTATAAGAACCAACCACATTTGGGTTGACAGTATCTCCTCCAACGGTTACAGATCCTATTGTCAAACAACCATCAGTAGCAGTAGCTCCTTGTTCGTTGTACGTATCGCAGGCTTCCAATGTTAGGATTGCATCTCCAGTAAGTGAAATTACTGGAATCGTAGTATCCACAACATTTACCATTCTAGTTACTTCAGCAGCATCGTTATTATTAGCATCTGTTACATTGTAGGTTACAGTATAAGAACCAACCACATTTGGGTTGACAGTATCTCCTCCAACGATTACAGATCCTATTGTTAAACAACCATCCGTAGCCGTAGCCCCTTGATCGTTGTACGTATCACAAACTTCCAATGTTAGGATTGCATCTCCAGTAAGGGATATTACTGGAATCGTAGTATCCACAACATTTACCATTCTAGTTACTTCAGCAGCATCGTTATTATTGGCATCTGTTACATTGTAGGTTACAGTATAAGAACCAACCACATTTGGGTTGACAGTATCTCCTCCAACGGTTACAGATCCTATTGTCAAACAACCATCGGTAGCAATAGCTCCTTGTTCGTTGTATGTGTCGCAAGCCTCCAATGTTATAGTTGCATTTCCAGTAAGTGAAATTACTGGAATCGTAGTATCCACAACATTTACTGTTCTAGTTACTTCAGTAGCATCGTTATTATTGGCATCTGTTACGTTATAGGTTACAGAATAAGAACCAACCACATTTGTATCAACTATAGAGTCATCGATATTAATATTTGAGGTTATGTTTACATCACAATTATCGTTTGCAGTTGCTCCTAATTCGGTATATATATCACAAACTTCAATTACTTGAGGGTTAGCTCCTGTTAAGGTTATTATAGCTGCGGTTTCATCTACTACTGTTACTGTGGCATCACAGGTTGCTACATTTCCATTAATATCAGTAATGGTTAATGTAACCGTATTAGGTCCAATATCGGAACAATCAAAGTTTGATTTTGAAACGGACCAAGAATCTAGACCACATTCGTAGGTACTAAGATTTCCTGCATTATCTATTTGCTCTGGCAATAATGTAGCATTTCCATTTGCATCAAGTACTAAATCTATATCTTGACAGTTAGCTATAGGAAGATCGCACGCTGGCATTATATTTATAGCATAATCTTCAACTTCGCCATATGTAAATGTTTCACATGGGTCTGGAATATCATTCCATTTCATAGATACTCTCATAGTTGTAAAACCCAAAAAACCATTAATTGGAACTGTAAAACCACCAGTTACAGGTGTATTCGTAGTTGCTCCTTGCGAAAAAATCAACTCTCCAGAATCCTCAAAATCACCATCAAAATTATAATCCATCCATACCGCATATCCTTCTGGATAAACGGAACCATTCCATGTTGGTGTAATTGAAATAGTATATGTATCTCCTCTTTGTAAATCGGTTGATATGTTTGTAAAATCAGAATATGTTTGTGCACCAGAACTATTATCAATAGTGTTTAATTGTACTCTACTTATAAACTCATCTTGTGTAATTTGCCCCGTTGAAGCACAATTATCTGGAATATCTGAAGTCCCTGTTACACTAACATTTTGGAATGAAGCACCCCCACCAATGTTGGTAATATTACCTGTATAATTTGAATTTGGAGCAGAAGGAATAAATCGAACATATATGTTTGTATTATTTAACGTACCTCCTGAATTAGGAACACTTACAGAATTTCCAAATCCAGAACCAGATGTTAATGAAACTTCAAAATTAGCTGGTGCGTTAACGGTTATGTTTCCAGAATTTAAATTGCTTCCTGACATTACATAGTTTTGCTCAGGAGAGGTATTACCATCCGGTATCACACCAAAACTTAAACTTGTTGGGCTAACCTCTAATAGTGGGCCAGTGTACCCTTCTTTTAAAGCAATCAGAATGGCTCCATTATAATCATTTCCACCACCAGCAAGAATCCCAAGACCTTGCCCTGTTGGACCAGCACTTGGTTTTATATTCCAAGCAGCTCCCATTCCCATATCTCTATTTGCATTAAAAGGTACATCATATAATTCATTAAGAGAGCCTGGATTTGAAGTAGACCATGATGAAATATTTCGATTGTCATCTATAGCTCCAAACATAATAACAGCACTATTTGGTGTTGAAGTAGTAATGCTATTTGTTGTTAAAGAATTATCATTACCAATTTGGTAGGAGCTTAAAGTAGCATTAAATGGATTTGCAATATCAAAACCTGTAAAGGCTACTATTGCACCTTCTCCATCATCTGCATCAGTATCTAAAGAAAAAGAGAAATTTGCTGTTGCTACATCTGCACTGGAAGCAAATTTATATAATAATGTTACTCGAGTTTTTTGATATTGTCTATTAAAAATATTCCCACTACTTGTGTTTCTAATATAGTTACCATTTATTTCTGCCCATCCTGAAGGAGTAATATCACTTAAATCACCACTACCAAAAAAACTACCAGAATCACTAGTTTGCACAACTTGAAGAAACATAATATCTCCAACCTGTAAGCCTGTAGGTTTATTAATTGTTAGGTTTGTAGAAGTTGTTGTTGCAGTTGCAGCTGTTCCTCTTAATTGAATCTGTGCATTAAGTACAGTAAAAGACAAGAATAGAACAATTAGTAGTAAAACTCTTTTCATAATATTTGGTTTGGTTAGTTATAGCACCATAGATTGAAGCGGTTAACTTCAATTATAGTCAGGTATATTATGAGTAGAAGCGGGCACTTACATTCACAGAGACAATAACTCTATGTATTAGAATTATGCCTTTTAAAAAATTCATAACCTAGGTTAGTTATGTTAAATAAAATATTTGTGCTATTAATCGTTCAGAAATCTAATTTATATTAAACTGTTAAAAAAATGCCTTATTAATTATTTTTTTCGATGTTTTACACTATTAATTAGTTTAAAAGTTAAATTTTATAAATTATTAATTGTTTTTCATCAATTATACTATTAAAAATTACATTTTAATTTAAATCCCTTCATTTTCATATTTATTGTAGGAATAATTTATATTTAAACTAGATTTTACAGAAATCATTATTCTAATTGTAAAAGACATTTTTCTAATTCTCCAACCATTACTTTTTTGTGTTATTATATGCATCAATTACACACAGTAATTTTTATTTCTGGTTCATTAGGCTATCTTAATTATCTGTTTAGATAAAAATGTATAATTGTAAAAAAAGAGAAGACCTCTTTGTTATCAAGGAGTCAAACAACACCAACCCTTTTTGGCACGATGCTTGTATTTCTCTTAGTAAGTTCAATTTTAAAACTTACAATTATGAAACAGATATTAGCAATTTTTACAGCAATCCTTTTTACGGGATTTACTGCAAACGCAACCCCAACCACCACACTAGATGACGATATTAATACCAATACAGCTTCGAGAGGTTATGGAAATTCTTTCATATTTGTAGAACAAGGTGTTGAGTTTTCCATCTTTCCAGACGGACAGTTTGATTTTTACATGAACAATCAAGGATCAAACATCAACGTGTCTGTAAATCATGGTAATACAAACATTAGTTTTAACACTGGTTATGATTATGATGCGTATGTACAATACGATGAATTTGGAGCAATAGTACAAATAGAACATGTTCCTGTTTTTTACGATTATTATGGTCGTGTAAACCAAGTTGGTAATGTTTTTATTAACTACAACAGCTTTGGTTATGTAACACAAGTTGGAAGTTTATATGTACATTATAATAGATACAACCGTTTTACGCACCACACTGGGTTTATAAACGTATACAACCGTTTTTATGTGTATAGACCTTGGCATGCACATTTTAGAATTCCACTTTTTAGTCATTGTGTAGTTTACAACAGACCTTATAGACAACATTACAGACCTATTAGATACCAATACACGAGACCTTTTACAAATAACTACAGACGAACTTCTGCCGTTGCTAGTAGACGTGGAAACACTATTACCAGAAGAAGTGAATTGGCAACTAGAGGAAATGATAGACCTAGAAACACAGTAGCTGCAAACACGGTTAGACCAAGAGGTTTAGCAACAACGCCTAGAAGTACGAATACTACAAAACCTAGAACAACATCAAATCCTAGAAATACAGTATCTACAAAACCTAGAACAACGTCAACACCTAGAGGTACTGTTTCTACGAAGCCTAAAACAACATCTAGTCCTAGAAATACAGTATCCACAAAACCTAGAACAGCATCAAAGCCAAGAAGCACAGTGTCTAGTAAGCCTAGAACAACATCTAGTCCTAGAGTAAACACATCAAGCCCTAGAAAAAGCACAACAAAAATTGTTTCAAGAAGTACAAAATCTAGTAGCAGAAGCGTTGCTTCTAACTCTAGAAGTAGAAGATAAAAAAAATGGTTAGTTAGTTGAAGATCCTATCACAAGTTTGCCCCAAAGCAACGTGATAGGATTTTTTTTACCATAAATACACCTTTCGGTTTATTCTCAAAGTACTTTCATTGAAAATATATTTGCATCTTAACAAATGCTAAAAGTATCCTCCTAATTTTATTAAATTGAAAGGTTTACTTAATCTTTAATAGCTTTTTTATTAGTGATGTAATGTCACTAGACAAAGAAAACTGAAGTACAACAAAACCATAAAGCATTGCTACTAATGTACTTTTTATTGCAATATTAAGTATTGGATGAAAAGGGAATTCCCAGAAATAAAATCCTAAACAAAGCATTATTATCAGCACTAATGTATACCCAGTCTTTTTTGTAAAAGGATGGATTTTAAATTTTAAATTTACATACCACAATTTTAAGGCATCATATATAGTAAATGCTATAAGACTTGCTATTGCAGCTCCTTCTATTCCATACAAAGGAATAAGAAAATAATTTAATCCTATGGCAAGCAAAACAATACAAAAACCAAAGGTTAGTATGATTCTGTAATAATCCGAATTAAAAATAATAGCACTATTGTTTCCTAAAAGATTATCTACCAGTTTTACAATAGAAATTATAAAAACAATGAATAACCCCTGACTATATTCTGGATTCATCAACATGTATAATTGATTGATATTCACGATAATGAGCACAAAAATAAAACCTCCTATAATAAATAAATTGATAGAACTCTTTTTGTAGAGTTGTGCTAATTCCCGATGGTTTTTATTATTTAAATACGAAGCGGTTAAAGGGTTTATTATTTGTTGCATTGCTCGAGAAGGAACTGCAATTACAGTAGCGATAAAAATAGCAACACTATAATATGCAATGTTTTCTATTTGAATAAGTTCACCAATCATAAACTTATCTAAATCTAAAAGAACCATAGAAACAGAACCCGCAATTATTATTAGGAAACTATATTTTATAACCGTTAGATAATCGAAAGATTTAGTAAAGCTTAACTTTGGAAAACGTACACTAAAAGCATAAACCATCATGATTAGCATTCTAATAATATACACTATGGTAACTGCGTAAATAAACTCGTCTACCGTCAGTTTTTTAAAGTAAACTGCAAATAGCAAAGTCATGGTACCCAACCTATGAAATGCTTCACGCATAAAATTACCAAAAACCGATTTAAAGTGAATTTTGCTCCATGAGAAAAAGATTTCAAAATAAGCAAAAGCAACAGCTAATACATACATTAGCCATGTATAGTCTTTAATTATTTGGTTTTCTTTAGCTAGCCAATTGGAAATCGTTTCGTAAAAAAGAGAACCTAAAATCCCAGCAGGAATAATAACCAATAAAGGTAAAAACAACATGAAAGTTAAAAAGTTGTT
This sequence comes from Lacinutrix sp. WUR7, assembly GCF_016864015.1. Lineage (NCBI taxonomy): Bacteria > Pseudomonadati > Bacteroidota > Flavobacteriia > Flavobacteriales > Flavobacteriaceae > Lacinutrix > Lacinutrix sp. WUR7. The sequence goes on from NZ_CP045067.1 coordinate 3,361,148, forward strand.
TTGAAGTCGCTTTGTTTTATATGAAGAATAGAATTTTATTAAGGTATTATTTACACCAAATATAAGTATTGGCATCATTAAGTTTGCTGTAGAAAGTACAAATACTACCAAACCAAAATAATCGGCAGATAAAAATGCGGTATATAAAAACAAGGTATTAATTGCTCCAACACCAAAACCTAAATAGGTAACGATGGTGTTTTTTATAGATTGTGAAGCAACTATTCCCATAAATATTTATAAATAACAAATATCAAAAACTAAATTCCAAATTCCAAAATTCAACTCGAAGTCGAAAATACACTAATTAAAATCATTTTTTTTCAAATGTTTCTCTCTGTGAAACTCTGTGCATCAATTTTATTTCAATTTAAAAAATTGCAACAACTTTTCGATTATTGTTTTTTATTTTGAACACGGAACACTGGTTATTTCTTATGAATTAATTCCCCCAATGTACTTGTTAACGCTCTCCTACTATATTTTTGCAATCCTATAGCATGCGATTGTAATGTGTTTTCTTGAAATGCTTTAAAGTGCGTCAAAATTACGCTTTTTAAGTTATCATAATCCGAATAACTAAAATAGTTTCCGGTGTTGGTTTCTGCAATTATTTTTTCGACATCCGATCCCTTTGGGCCCAATGCAATTATTGGTCTTTTAGAAACCATATATTCAAATAGCTTTCCAGGAATAATGCATTTTGTTTCTTCGGAATCGATTTCAATCAATAATAATACTTGCGATTCTTTTTGAAACGTAGTAGCCTCATTGTGAGAAACATATCCTACATTATTTAAACAATCAATTAATCCGTAGATTTCGATACTTTTCAGCACGTTTTCACTAACGGCACCTACCAGTTTTAACTGAAAATGTTTCTTGAAAGCTGTATTTTCCGCTCTTAATTCCTGCAGTACTTGCCATAAAACTTCTGGATTTCTTTTTGCTAATAGAGAACCAATATGTGCTAAAGTAAACTTTTTATCTAAAGTAATACTGTTCGTTTTCTCTACATCATACCCATTTGTAATTACTGCAATTGGTTGTTCTGTTTTTTCCTGAAACTCCTTTTTTGTCACATTACTAGTAACTATAATTTGGTCTGCGGTTTGCAAAACCTTTTCTTCTAAAGCAATGTGTTTTTGCTTGGCTATTTTAGTTAACTTTAGTTCTTTTTGATAGCCAATGGTAGTCCAAGGATCTCTAAAATCTGCCAACCACTTCACTCCTAGTCTTTCCTTTAGTTGCATACCAATAAGGTGTAAACTATGTGGCGGACCCGTTGTAATAATAGTATCTATTTTATAATCACTTATATATGTAGAAAGATAGTTTACAGAAGGTTTTACCCAGTTTTTACGTGCATCTGGAATAAAGAAATTACCACGAACAAAAAGCATCAATTTTTCAATAATCGTTTGCTTTTTCTGCTCCGGAATTAAACCTTTACTAATTGACTTGGCGTTCTTTTTAGATAGAAAGCCCGCAAACTTATAAGGCTCGCTAATAGGCTGTTTAATAATGGTTAGCTCTTTGGAAACCTCGTTTATTAAACTTGTATCTATTAAAGGATAATTAGGATTTTCGGGAATATAAACAATAGGTTCTATATCAAACTCAGGTAAATACTTTACAAATTTTAGCCATCGTTGTACTCCTGGACCTCCTGCTGGTGGCCAATAATAGCTAATAATAAGTACCTTTTTTTTATTCATTATTTTATTCCTTCGGAGGCAGGAATCTCATAAATTAAACCATATAGTTCATTCCTACGAAAGCAGGAATGCCAATCATTTTTTCTTTATACCAAAATATAATCCGCCAATAAGTATCAATCCGAAAAGGATAGAACTTACAAGTGCTATGCTGCTTCCTGTTTGTACTACCTGAGGTTCAAACTTAAATTCTATGGTATTTTTTCCTTTAGGAACTTCCATACCACGCAATACATAATCTACTTGGTAGTGATCTTCTAGTTTTCCATTTATATAGGCATTCCAACCTTTACCATAATAGACTTCAGAAAACACAACAAATCCAGGATTGCTATTATTAGACTCGTATTTTATGTAGTTTGGTTTATATTCTTTTAAAGTAATACTTGCTAAGGAATCTACTCGAAACTCTTTATTCGCTGTAATATTTTGGCTTTTAAGATAGACCGCTTTTTTGCTCGTATTCAAACTATCTAAAGCAATAATTTCTTGATTAGCAGTTTGTACTTCCTCTAGCGCTTCCACAAACCAAGCATTTCCATTAGCATCGGTATTGGTAAACGGAAATATTTCACCTTCCTCTTCTGCAATAATATACTTGGTGTTTAGCATATTTAGTACGTTCATATTGTTTCTAGCAATATGAAAATCGAAAAGTTCATTATAGCGTTTCAGCTTTGCAGCATGATAACCACCTAAGGAATTATGAAAATAGGAAGCTCTTGCAGTACCATCTGTAATATCGAAAACTCTAAAATGTGTGGTATCTTTAAGTATCTCTAGATCTGCTTTATTTGCTTGATATGGTTTTTTGACTTGTAAAGCGGAAACAAAATTGTCATTGTTCACGTAACGTCTATCTACAGAAACTAAATCGAAAAGAATTAAAGCTGCAAAAGCTACAATTACAAGTGTTTCGGAAAGCTTTTTCTTCAAGAACATAAATATAGTTCCTGCTGAAAGTAATACCAAAACAAGTGTTCTTAAAGTGTCTTGTGTGTAAAGTGATTTTCTATCATCACGCAAAGCATCTATAAATTGCTGTCCGTAATTTTGTTTAAAATACCCATCATTTGGACCAACAAAATTAAAAGCGGATTTAGATAAAAGTAATAAAACGGCAATTCCGGCAGTAATACCAACGGTATACTTAAGTGCTGTTAGTTTTTCTTCGTCTTTTTCAAAATGATTAAACAAACGCGATAAACCAAAAATGGCTAAAACAGGAATACATAATTCTAAAATAACTTGAATAGAACTTACCGCTCTAAACTTATTATATAAAGGAACATAATCGATAAAGAAGTCTGTAAGGAAGCCTAGATTTTTTCCGTAGGAAAGTAATAAAGAAAGAATTGTACCACCAACGAGCCACCATTTTAATCTTCCTTTTACTAAAAACAGTCCAAAAACAAATAAGAAGATGACCACTGCACCAACATAAGCTGGAGCTTCTACTATGGGTTGACTACCCCAATAGGTTGGTGTTTGTTTTACATATTCTTTAGCTTGTAAAGCAGGAACTCCTTGTCCGATAAAAAAGTCGTAAGATGCAGAATCTTCACCAACATCTTCGTTATTTCCTCCTCCTACAATTCTGGATATATATAGGTTAAAGCTTTCTAAAAAACCATAACTATATTCTGTAATATATTCTTTAGTAAGTCCAGAACTAGCCTCTTTTGGAGAGCCATCCGGATTAATAGTTAATTCGCTTTTACTTCTAGTACTTTCATTTGCATACTCTTTAGTAGCCATGATACTTGTAGCATTTAATCCTAAAGCGAGAACTACCGCTATTACTAATAAACCAACCGATTTAAAATAATGTGGCAAAAGTTTTTTGTTATACGCATCTACTAAATATGCAATTCCTAAAACAAGGACTAATAGCATTAAATAGTAGGTCATTTGCGGGTGATTTGCTACTAACTGTAATGCCATAGCGACGGTTGTGAGTAAAAATCCGAAGATGTAATTTCGTCTAAATGTGAGAATAATTCCGCTTAAAACCAAAGGCATATAGGCAATGGCGTGTGCTTTACTATTATGTCCAACCCCAAGAATGATAATAAGATACGTAGAAAAGCCAAAGGCCATAGCACCAAGTGCGGCGAGTTTATAATCCACTTTTAAAACGAGTAAGAGGATATAAAACCCGATGAAATATAAGAATAGATAATCTGCTGGTCTAGGTAAGAAACGTAAAGCTAAGTCTAACTTTTTTATGTAATTATGTGGATATTTTGCCCCTAACTGATAGGTTGGCATACCTCCAAAAGCACTATTGGTCCAATAAGTATCTTCTCCAGTACTTGCTTTAAAATCGGTTTGCTGTTTAGACATACCAATGTATTGCTTAATATCGCTTTGATATATTTGTTTTCCTTTTAAAACAGGACTGAAATATGCCAGTGAGAGTAATATAAAACCAACAAAAACAAGAAAATGAGGAAGTACTTTTTTTATAGAAAATTGCATGAAATAGAGATATAACAATAAGTCTGAAAAATAATAATAATTTTTGAAACTTATTCTATTTAAGGGAAGCTAATTATTTTAGAATTCCATTTTTTAGAAATAATAGATAAAAGCGTTTTATTCCACTTCTTCGTAATCTACATATTCACCAACATTTTTATTCGAAGATTTATTATCCGGCATTTTATCTATAGTAATCTCTCCTTCGTTCTTTGGAGGAGGCGGATTTCTAAAACCACCAAACTGTTCTCCAAAACGCTGTTCGGCTTTTTTAGTGATAAACTTTAATAAAATAGGAGCAAATAATCTAGATAAAATCTTCACACCATAATAAATTAATAGTATGATTAAGATAACTTTTACAACTCCAGTAACAGATGCTAATTGCAACATAAAATCATTTTTTAACAAAAATACAACTCTTATGTCTTAATTTATGGTATAAATTCTTAAAAAAACTATAAAATATATATATTTGAACTCTAACAAATTCACAAACATGAAGTTCTTAAAATTCTTTTTAACAATTTTTGCTTTTTCTGTTTCACTAACTAGTTATTCGCAATACACCGATGTAATCAACTCTAACAGACCTGGAGTTTCTAAAAGTGCATTTTCAGTGGGTACCAATGTTATTCAATTTGAAGCTGGACCATATATGCTAAACGAAGATCATTCTCGTTTAAGTCGTGAAGATAAAAGTTACGGCATCGATTTCACAGCGCGATATGGTTTACTTTGGGAACAATTAGAACTTAATATAGAAGGTACTTACCAATCTACAAAAAGAAGCTTTACCAATACGGTAGCTAATGAGGACAAATTCAGTAATTTTAAAACATTAACACTAGGAGCAAAATATTTGGTGTACGATCCTTATAAAAAAGCAGGAGAAGAAAAACCGAATATCTATAGCTGGAATGCCAACCATAAATTTAAATGGAATTCATTAATTCCTGCTGTTTCTGTTTATGTTGGAGCTAACTTTGATGCTAAAGACAATCCGTTTACCGCTTATGGTGTAGAAGGTTTTAGTCCGAAAGTAATGGTTGCCACACAAAACAACTTTGCTGGAGGTTGGGTGTATGTGATGAACTTTGTAAAAGATAGAATTGGTACAGATCAATCCGATTTTTCATATATACTAACACTTACTAAATCTATAAATTCAGAATGGGTGGTATTTGGAGAAGCACAAGGAATAAGTAGTGATTTCTATGCCGATAATTTAATTCGCTTTGGAGGTGCTTATCTTTGGAGCAGAAACTTTCAGTTAGATACTGCATTAACTCTAAATACAAAAGACACTCCCTCTGTTTTTGGTGTAACTGTTGGTGCTTCTTACCGATTAGATTTTCATCAAGATAAAGAAATAGATAATGGTGGTGAACTTGGAGATGGATCGAAGGCTAAAAAGAAGAAAAAAAGTAAAGGAGATAAAAAATCCAGAAAATCAAAAAAGAACAACAGACAAAAGCAAGAACAGAATTTTGATGAAGACTAAAGCATTATTGATTTTATGATTACCATAAAACAAGTACACACGAAGAAAGAATTTAAAGCATTTGTTAAATTTCCTTTCTCACTATATAAAGATTCTAAATATTGGGTTCCCCCAATAATCTCGCAAGAAATAAAAACTTTCGACAAGAACGAAAACCCTGTATTTAATGATGCGGATGCCTACTTTTTTCTAGCTTATAAAGGCGAAGAAATTGTTGGTCGTGTTGCGGCAATTATAAACTGGTTGGAAGTTAAAAACCAAGGCGAAAAGAAAATGCGCTTTGGCTGGTTTGACTACATTGATGATTTGGACGTATCTAAAGCCCTTTTAGATAAAGTTACAGAAATTGGTAAGCAAAACAATTTGGAATATACGGAAGGTCCTGTAGGATTTTCTAATCTAGATAAGGTTGGTGTTTTAACCGAAGGATTTGACGTATTAGGTACTATGATTACTTGGTACAATCATCCGTACTACGTAACGCATTTAGAAAAACTAAACTATCGTCCGGAAAAAGAATGGATAGAAAGCAGATTTCCGTTTAGTAATATTAATCCGGAATCCTTCACTAAAGCGAATACCTTAATTAAAAAGCGTTATCAAGTAAGTGTTCGTAATTTCACACACACTAAAGATGTCATGCCTTATGCAGATGAGATGTTTGATTTGTTTAACACCTCTTATGCTTCCTTAGCTTCTTTTGTTGAGATTACCGACATACAAAAAGCGTATTTTAAGAAGAAATTTATCAGTTTTATCAATCCGGAATACATCAAATTTGTTTTTGATAAAGACGATAAAATGATTGCCTTTGCAATTTTGATGCCTTCGTTTGCAAAAGTATTGCAAGAAATAGGCGGAAAACTTTTTCCTTTTGGTTTTTTAAAATTGCTGAAAGCAAAAAAAGAAAGCAAGGATATTATTTTCTATTTAATAGGAATTGCTCCAGAATACCAAAACAAAGGTATTACAGCTATAATATTTAATGAGTGTTACGAAACACTAAAAGACAAAAATATTGAAAACTGTATTAGAACTCCAGAATTAGCAGATAATATCGCTATTCAACAAATTTGGAAACACTTTGATCCAGAAATTATAAAACGCAGAAAAACGTTTAGAAAGGAAATTGAATAATAGGAACTATAATTTACAAGAAAAGCTTTACAGAAATGTGAAGCTTTTTTTTATTGGAATGTATTCTGCTTTTCTTTAATCGAAACTTGTATTCAAAGGGATTACATGTAATACACATATTACATGTAAGAAAAGTGTACCCAAAAAGTAAAATTGGTACACCTAAAAGTGTGTCTCCAAAGACATCTCTTTAACAAATACTCTTTTCTTCTGAAGTTTTGGTTTTAAGAGAAAACCTTTGTGAAGTATTACAAAACCTTATAAAACAAAAAAGCCTCACATTTCTGTGAAGCTTTAAGTGAGCCCTTCAGGATTCGAACCTGAGACCGCCTCCTTAGAAGGGAGGTGCTCTATCCAGCTGAGCTAAGAGCCCGTAGGTTTTATGTTTCTACGAAAACAGTGTCGGGGTGGCAGGATTCGAACCTGCGGCCTCCACGTCCCAAACGTGGCGCGATAACCGGGCTACGCTACACCCCGAGTGATTATCAATTTACAATAAAAAAAATTGCGGAGAGACAGGGATTCGAACCCTGGGTAAGTGTTGCCACCTACGACGATTTAGCAAACCGTTCCTTTCGGCCACTCAGGCACCTCTCCGTTAATTTTGTTTAAGAACTATTGCGTTTGTATTTCAACGCGGATGCAAATGTAAGACATCATCTTAAACAACACAAGCATTTTTTTTACTTTTTTTAAAAAATTATTCGGGATATTCTATCCGTAGATGATAAATGTTTGCAAGCTTGTGTTTTAGCACTTTTTTTATCGATTGAATTTCTTTAAAAGTAATATTCGCATTTAGGAATTGCCCCCCTTCCATTTGCTTATTTATAATGTTTTCTACAAATTTATCAATCTTTGTAGAAGTAGGTTCTTTTAAACTTTTAGAAGCCGCCTCTACACTATCACACATCATTAATATTGCCGTTTCTTTACTAAATGGCTTAGGACCAGGATACATAAAGTCTTCTATGTTTAAATCTTCGTTAATCGCTTTTTCTTTTTTATAAAAGTAATATACTAAACTGGTTCCGTGATGCGTCCTAATAAAGTCTATTACACGATCTGGAAGATTATTTTTCCTTGCAATCTCAATACCATCTATAACATGATCTATAATCACATTCGCACTTTCAATAGAAGATAATTCATCATGCGGATTGATTCCTGTAGATTGGTTTTCTGTAAAGAACGTTGGATTCTTCATTTTACCAATATCATGATACAATGCTCCTACTCTAATCAACATCGCATTTGCCCCTATTTCATTCGCTGCAGCTTCCGCTAAATTTGCTACGTTTAAAGAATGATGAAATGTTCCTGGTGCCTTGTTAGATAATTCTTTTAAAAGCTTCGAATTGGTATCTGATAATTCCAATAGCGATACATCAGAAACTAATCCGAATAATTTTTCATAAGCATAGATAAGTGGTTGCACAAATAGCGTTGCTAATCCACATAAAACGAATAAACCAAAAGTTTCCCAATGGATAGCATCTACACTTCCCTCATGGATTACAAAAAAGGCAAAATAGGCAATGATATAAATAAGTGTTATTTGTCCGACCGAAATAAATAAATTCGCACGTTTATATAATTCAGAAACCGTAAGAATGGTTACAATTCCGGCTATAATTTGCAGGAACATATACTCGTAACTATTCGGAACAATCAAACCTAATAACACAACCGTTATTACGTGTGTAAACAAACCTAGTCTTGCATCGAAAAAAGCTTTTAAAACTAAAGGAAGAATACAAATGGGCACTACATATAAATACTTCGAATTATAACTAATCACCAAAGTAGTTAGCAATACCATTAAAATAACATTAAAGAATATAAAAGTTACTTTGGTATTATTATTAAAAACGTCTAATCTATATTTTCTTAAAAAAAGCAGTAGCATCAATAATGCTAATGACACTAATAAGGTATAGGCAAAAATAACCCAGTTATAATTGGACGCGGTCCATACTTGCGACTTGTATTCGTTTTTTAAAGATTCTAAAGTTTGGTATTTCTCTCCTTCCACCACTTCTCCTTTAGAAATAATTAAGGTCTCTTTTTTTATACTTCCTCTAGTGTAGGCTATTCTATTTAAATCTTCCAATAAAGCGCCATCGGTTAACGATTTATTATAGGTGAGATTTGGTTCTACAATATCAAAAAATAAGGCAAGAAATTGCGTTTGAAAAACCTCTTGCGCATTAGAAACCAATACATTATTTACTATAGAAGTTAAGTCTTTTTGCTGTACTAGATTAGAAAATTGGGTTTGTTTAATAGTTGTTTGCCCATTAAGAATGACACTTTTTTTATCTTCGGAAAACGAATAATTTTCATTTAAAACGCCATTATCATAAAGCTTATCTAATAAAAGCTCTCCTGTTTTAAACAACGTATTAAGTTTTACATCGGAAAGTGAATCTGGAAAAATTTCATGAAATGCATCTTTATAATGTGTTCTCACTTTGTCTTCTACTGTATCATCTATATTAAAATACAGACTGGCTTGCTTTTCTATAAGTTGTTTTTCTTGATTTATTTCTTCGGAAGTCTTTTTAATCGCAAAATCAAAAGGAGCATACAAGTTTTCGGATTGCCATGGTTTACCTTGTTCAAAATTGTATTTAAACTTTCCTTGTTTCGGAAACAAATACACGATCAATACTGTGGCACTTATAAAAAGTAGCACCTTGTAAATTAATGCATGATTTTTATATAAATTGTTTATAACGTCTTTCATAGGGATAATACTATTTTCAAATGTAATAAAATATACTTTTTAAATACTTATAAAATGTTAATCGTATTAATTTATGCCAAAAAATGATTAATTTCGCAACAATTAAAATTAAAAGCACATTATTATGAGTAAAGAAGTAGTTATAGTATCTGCAGCAAGAACACCAATTGGTAGTTTTTTAGGCGCATTATCTACAATTCCTGCACCTAGATTAGGAGCAATTGCAATTAAAGGAGCTTTAGATAAAATAAATTTGAAACCAGAAATGGTGGATGAAGTTTTAATGGGAAATGTTGTTCAAGCTGGAACAGGTCAAGCACCAGCAAGACAAGCGGCTATTTATGCTGGTATTCCTAATACTGTACCTTGTACTACGATTAATAAAGTTTGTGCTTCTGGTATGAAAACGGTTATGCAAGCTGCGCAAGCTATTGCTTTAGGAGATGCAGAAATTGTAGTTGCTGGAGGAATGGAAAACATGAGTTTAATACCCCATTATTTTCATGCAAGAACGGCTACAAAGTTTGGTCCTGCAAAAATGGAAGATGGTATGCAACGTGACGGACTAGTAGATGCTTACGACCAAAATGCAATGGGCGTTTGTGCAGATGCTTGTGCAACAGAATATGGTTTTTCTAGAGAAGATCAAGATGCTTACGCTATACAATCTTATACACGTTCTGCTGCTGCTTGGGAAGCTGGAAAATTTGATAACGAAGTTGTTCCTGTAGAAGTACCACAAAGACGTGGTGAACCAGTAATTGTAAATAAAGACGAAGAATTTACCAATGTAAAAATGGATAAAATTCCTGCTTTACGTCCTGCTTTTACTAAAGACGGAACCGTAACTGCTGCAAATGCTTCTACCATAAATGATGGTGCTGGCGCAATGGTTTTAATGAGTAGAGAAAAAGCAAATGCTCTAGGTTTAAAACCTTTAGCAATTATAAAAAGTTATGCAGATGCTGCACAAGAACCAAATAGATTTACAACGACTCCTTCTAAAGCATTACCTAAAGCTCTAGATAAAGCTGGTTTAGCTTTAAGTGATGTAGATTATTTTGAGTTTAACGAAGCATTTTCTATTGTTGGTTTAGCCAATATGAAAATTTTAGGTTTGAACGATAGCAATGTCAACGTAAATGGTGGCGCTGTTTCTTTAGGACACCCTTTAGGATGTTCTGGAGTTAGAATTATAATTACATTATTAAATGTATTAGAACAAAATAATGCTAAAATTGGTACTGCAACTATTTGTAATGGTGGTGGTGGTGCTTCTGCAATTGTTATAGAACGTGCATAATAAGTAGAACATATATTATTTACTAAACCAATAAACCTAAATCTAATCTAAATTCAATTCTAATTAATGCAGTACGGAATTTGTAACTTAAGCATTGTTCCTTTAAGATTTGAGCCATCAGACAAAACCGAACTCGTTTCGCAAGTTTTGTATGGCGATTATTTTAAGGTTTTGGAGCAGCGTAAATCTTGGAGCAAAATTCGGTTAGCATTTGATAGCTATGAAGGTTGGGTTGATAATAAACAATATGTTGAAATAACGGAAGAGCAATACCACGTTCTAGATCAAAAAACTCCAATTCTTTCTAATGATTTAATTGAATTTGTAGAAGATAAAGACCAACAGTTATACCCTGTTACATTGGGAGCTTCTTTAAACGGATTACAACTTTTAGAACATACATTTGATGGTACAACAACTACTGGTATTAACGCAAAAGAACATATAATTAAAACTGCTTTTTCGTTTTTAAATGCACCGTATCTTTGGGGAGGTAAAACACCTTTAGGAATAGATTGTTCTGGATTTACCCAAATGGTGTACAAACTTAATGGTTATAACTTATTACGCGATGCTTCACAACAAGCATCACAGGGAGAAGCTTTAAGTTTTATTGAAGAAAGCGAACCTGGTGATTTAGCATTTTTTGATAATAGCGAGGGCGTGATTATACATGTTGGTATTATCATGGAAGATAATTATATTATTCATGCACATGGTAAAGTAAGAATTGACCGATTAGATCATTCTGGAATATACAATGCAGATAAAAGAATGCATACCCATAAATTGAGAGTAATTAAAAAGATTATATAATATCTTTTTAACTTTTGAAATTACTGTATAAAAAAAATGCCACTTCAATGAAGTGGCATTTTTTATTACTTTAAAAACTTAAACTTAATTCGCTAAAGAATCAATTAAAGCTTTAATTGATTTTTCTTTTGTTGTATCACCAATCGCACCATAAATATTTAATAGTGTTTTAGCTACTTCCATATTTTTAGGTTGTACTTTTAAAACAGCTTCTAAATAAGGTACAGCATTATTATAAAGACCTGTACGTTTTGCTTTTAATTCATCGTAACGTAAATTATCTGCGTTAGACGTACCTAAACCATTCATCTCTTCAATTAATGCATTTTCTTCACCTAATATTAATGCCGCCATATTGGTTTGTGCATTTACATTTTCTGGGTCTAAAGAAATCACTTTCGTATAGTATTCTTTTGCTTTATCCATTTCTCCATTATCTGCAGCAACAACTCCTAAATTAAATATTAAATCGGTGTTATTTGGATCTAACTGAATTGCTTCTTCAATTAATGCTTTGTATTTTTCCTTATCTCCATTTTTGTAATATAAATTAGCTTCAGATAAAATTAAATTTGAATCTGTAGGATCCATTTCTCTTGCCGCTTTAACAGCAGTTAACGCTTTTTCAGATTCTCCATTGTTTAAGTAAATAAATGCAAGATTTTTCACTATTTCACCTCTTTTAGATTCCGAAAATCTTTCCGCAGGTTTAATATAAGCACCAGATTTAACAAACAAATCTCTTTGAGCTTCAGCAAACACTTCTACTTCTCCGGTTTCAACATCTGTTGCAACAAATTGTTTTGTGATTCCTGTATAACCTAAGTTTAATAATTTCTCATAGTTTTTTACAGCAGAATCAAAATCTTTTCCTGTAATAGCACTAGAAGCAGCATAATATAAATAAGTAGTATCTGTAGGAATAAGTTTGTACAGTTTTTCAAAACCTTTTACAGCTTCTAAATATTTACCAGAAGTATACTGGCTATTAGAGTTTGTTAAAAGTGTATTGATTAAATCTTGTTTTACATCACCTATTTCTACTTTATAAGCACTATTTACTTTGTCAAAATTCTCAATAGCCAAATCTAAATCTGCATCACTACCAGCCCCATTAGCATAAAGCGCTTTACCTTTTAGGTAATAAAACTTGTCTTTAGATTTATCATCCATACTAGACAGCATAGATTCTGCTTGATCTAAAATAGATTTTGCTACAGAGAAATCATTATTCTTGATTGCTTTCTCTGCAGTTTTAAGCTCTTTTTTCTGTCCAAAAGAAAACGCACTGATAGATAGTGCTAAAGCTATAATTACTTGTTTTTTCATTTTTAAGTTTGTTTAATTAATTGTATTGTTTATTCTTCTTCTTCACTAATATCAATAGTTGTGCCATCTTCATCATCACCAATAGTTTCGGTAGCTTCCGGAATAATTACATTTCCATCTTCATCCAATTCTACTTCGTCTTCATCTTGCATTACTTTTGCTACTGCTGCAATAGAGTCTTTTCCTTTTAAATTAATAAGTTTAACTCCTTGTGTCGCTCTACCCATTACTCTTAAATCTTTTACTGCCATTCTAATAGCAATACCCGATTTATTAATAATCATTAGATCATCTGTATCTGTTACATTCTTGATTGCTACTAAGTTACCTGTTTTTTCTGTAATTGAAATAGTTTTTACACCTTTTCCTCCACGATTGGTAATTCTGTAGTCTTCTAAACTAGAACGTTTCCCATACCCATTTTCTGAAACCACAAGAATATTACTTTCCATATCATCTACGGCAATCATACCTATAACTTCGTCGGTTTTTTCGTCTTGCAAACGAATACCACGAACACCAGAAGCATTTCTTCCCATTGGTCTTGTTTTCGCTTCTTCAAAACGAATTGCTTTACCAGATTTAAGTGCTAACATTACTTGACTTTCTCCAGTAGTAAGTTTCGCTTCTAGTAACTCATCCCCTTCTTTAATAGTAATTGCGTTAATTCCGTTTGTTCTAGGACGAGAATATTGCTCTAAAGAAGTCTTTTTAACTTGTCCTTTTTTAGTAGCCATGATTACATAATTACTATTTATGTATTCTTCGTCTTTTAAATCTTGTGTACAAATAAATGCCATTACCTTATCATCTTGTTCGATGTTTATAAGGTTTTGAATTGCTCTACCTTTAGAAGTTTTACTTCCTTCAGGAATTTCATAAACACGCATCCAGAAACATTTTCCTTTTTGTGTAAAGAATAACATGTACTGATGGTTTGTACCCACAAATAAATGCTCTAAGAAATCTTCATTTCTTGTAGTGGATGCTTTTTGACCAACACCTCCTCTATTTTGTGTTTTGTATTCGCTAAGTGATGTACGTTTAATATAACCAGCATGCGAAATGGTAATTACTACCTTTGCATCTGGAATCATATCTTCAATACTTAAATCTCCTCCGGCATATTCAATCACAGAACGACGATCATCACCATATTTATCTTTAACTACAGCTAATTCTTCTTTAATGATATCCATACGACGTTCTTTTTTGTCTAGGATATCTTTTAAATCGATAATCGTTTTCATGATTTCTTCGTACTCCGCTCTAAGCTTATCTTGCTCTAGTCCGGTTAATTGACGAAGACGCATTTCAACAATTGCCTTTGCTTGTATTTCTGAAAGTTCAAAACGCGCTATTAAATTGGCTCTTGCTTCATCTCCATTAGAAGATGCTCTAATAATTTTTATAACTTCATCAATATTATCGGAAGCAATTATTAAACCTTCTAAAATATGTGCTCTTTCTTCCGCTTTGCGTAATTCATAAGTAGTTCTTCTAACAACCACGTCATGTCTATGCTCAACAAAATAATGAATTAACTCTTTTAAGTTTAACATTTGAGGTCTTCCATTTACAAGTGCAATATTATTTACACTAAATGAAGATTGTAATGCGGTATATTTAAATAGTTTATTAAGTACAATATTCGGAATTGCATCACGCTTTAAAACGTATACAATTCGCATTCCGTTTCTATCCGATTCATCTCTAATTGTAGAGATTCCTTCTAGTTTCTTTTCGTTAACTAAATCTGCAGTCTTTTTAATCATGTCTGCTTTGTTAACTTGGTATGGAATTTCGGTTACAATAACACATTCTCTACCTTGTACTTCTTCTATAATAGCTTTAGCACGCATAACAATACGACCTCTTCCAGTATGAAAAGCTTCTTTAACACCATCATAACCATAAATGGTTCCTCCTGTAGGAAAATCTGGTGCTTTAATGTGTTGCATCAACTCATCAATCTCAATGTCTTTATTATCAATATAAGCCATAATACCATCCACAACTTCGGTTAAGTTGTGTGGCGGCATGTTTGTAGCCATACCTACTGCAATACCAGATGCTCCGTTTACTAAAAGCCCTGGAATACGCGTTGGTAAAACGGTTGGTTCTTCTAAAGTATCATCAAAGTTTAATTTATGATCTACTGTTTCTTTGTCAATATCTGCCAACATGTCCTCAGATATTTTACGCATACGTGCTTCTGTATAACGCATTGCTGCCGGACTATCTCCATCCACAGAACCAAAATTACCTTGACCATCTACCAACATATAACGTAAACTCCATTCTTGAGCCATACGCACCATTGCATCATAAACCGAAGTATCTCCATGCGGATGATACTTTCCTAAAACCTCACCAACTATTCTTGCAGATTTTTTGTGTGCACCAGTTGCTCGAACACCTAGTTCGTGCATACCGTAAAGTACACGTCTATGTACTGGCTTTAAACCATCTCTAACGTCTGGTAAAGCACGTGACACAATGACTGACATTGAATAGTCAATGTAAGCCGATTTCATTTCATCTTCAATGTTAATAGGAATGAGTTTTTCTCCTTCTGCCATATATATAAAATATTAAATTATTCTGTTATTTTCAAAACACGCTAATATAATACTTCCATTAGTCATAGTAAGCCTTTCAAATGTTTTTTTTGAGACTTTTTATTAACAATTTTAGATACTTTATTAGTTAATAAGTATGCTGTTAATTATTTTGATTTTATAAACTTTTTTTCGTCTATTAGCATATATCCTATAATTTAAGGTATAGTTTTTGATTTTAGTATTAGGATTTTAGTATTTTTAATGAAGAAAGGAACAATTTATGGATGATAATTTTTCACCAAGAGTAAAAGATGTAATTGCATTTAGCAAAGAGGAAGCATTGCGCTTAGGCCATGATTTTATAGGTACTGAGCACTTAATGCTTGGTTTATTAAGAGATGGTAATGGCAAAGCTATTAACATATTAAACGCTTTAGATATTGACTTAAATCATTTAAGGCGTAAAGTTGAGATTTTAAGTCCTGCAAATCCAAATGTTGCAGTGGCTTCTAACGAAAAGAAAAACCTACATCTTACTAGACAAGCAGAACGTGCTTTAAAAACCACCTTTTTAGAGGCTAAATTATTTCAAAGTACGTCGATTAACACTGCACATTTATTACTGTGCATTCTTAGAAATGAAAACGATCCTACTACAAAACTTTTAAATAAGTTGAAAGTGGATTATGATAACGTTAAAGAACAATTTAAATTTATGATTACAAACGATGATAATTATATAGAACCAAAAGCAGAATTTCCAGATGATGATACTTCTTCGGAAGATGCTTCGAAAGATATTTTTAATACGCCTCCTACTGGCGGAAAAGCAAACAAGAAATCTAAAACACCCGTTTTGGATAACTTTGGTCGCGATTTAACAGCTATGGCAGAAGAAGGAAAACTAGATCCTGTTGTTGGTAGAGAAAAAGAAATTGAAAGAGTTTCACAGATTTTAAGTCGTAGAAAAAAGAATAATCCATTACTTATTGGAGAACCTGGTGTTGGTAAATCTGCAATCGCAGAAGGATTAGCGAACAGAATTGTAAGCAAAAAAGTATCTCGCATTCTTTTTAACAAACGTGTTGTAACTCTTGATTTGGCTAGCTTAGTTGCTGGAACAAAATACAGAGGACAGTTTGAAGAACGCATGAAAGCGGTTATGAATGAGCTAGAAAAGAATGATGATATTATTCTTTTTATTGACGAAATTCATACCATTGTTGGCGCTGGTGGAGCAACTGGAAGCTTAGATGCTTCTAATATGTTTAAACCTGCATTAGCACGAGGAGAAATACAATGTGTTGGTGCAACCACTTTAGATGAATACAGACAATACATTGAAAAAGATGGCGCTTTAGAACGTCGTTTTCAAAAAGTAATTGTGGAGCCTACAACGGTGGAAGAAACGATTGAGATTCTTAACAATATTAAAGGTAAATACGAAGAACATCACAACGTAGAATATACAGATGAAGCTATTGCAGCTTGTGTGAAGCTTACCAATAGATACATGACAGAACGCTTTTTACCAGATAAAGCAATTGATGCTTTAGATGAAGCTGGATCTCGTGTACACATAACAAATATAGAAGTACCTAAGCAAATTCTGGAGTTAGAAAAACAACTAGAAGAAGTTAAGAAAACTAAATCTTCAGTAGTTAAAAAACAAAAATACGAGGAAGCTGCAAAGTTACGTGATGACGAAAAACGCATAGAAAAAGACCTTGCTATTGCCCAAGAAAAATGGGAAGAAGACACCAAATTACATCGTGAAATTGTTAGCGAAGATAACGTTGCAGATGTAGTTTCTATGATGACTGGTATTCCTGTAAACAGAATCGCTCAAAAAGAGAGTAATAAACTTGCCGAATTACCAGAACTTATAAAAGGAAAAGTAATTGGTCAAGACGAAGCTGTAGCAAAGGTTGTTAAAGCAATTCAACGTAATCGTGCAGGACTTAAAGATCCAAATAAGCCAATTGGTTCGTTTATATTTTTAGGACAAACAGGTGTTGGTAAAACCCAATTAGCTAAAGTTTTAGCTAAAGAATTATTTGACTCTGAAGATTCTTTAATTAGAATAGACATGAGCGAATACATGGAGAAATTTGCAATATCTAGACTTGTTGGAGCACCTCCAGGATACGTAGGTTATGAAGAAGGCGGACAACTTACCGAAAAAGTAAGACGCAAACCTTATTCTGTAATTTTATTAGATGAAATTGAAAAAGCACATCCAGATGTTTTTAACATGATGCTCCAAGTTTTAGATGATGGATACTTAACAGATAGCCTTGGTAGAAAAATTGATTTTAGAAATTCAATTATAATCATGACTTCTAATATTGGTTCTAGAAAATTGAAAGATTTTGGAACTGGAGTTGGTTTTGGTACTGCTTCGCAAAAATCTCAAGAAGATGCGAATGCAAGAGGTGTTATTGAAAATGCCCTTAAAAAAGCATTTGCTCCAGAATTTTTAAATAGAATTGATGATGTAGTAGTATTTAATGCTTTAGAAAAAGAAGACATTAATAAAATTATTGATATTGAATTAGAAAAACTTCTTGTAAGAATAAAAGACCTTGGTTATACTTTAAAATTAAGCAAAGCTGCCAAGGATTATATTGCAGATAAAGGGTTTGACAAACAATATGGAGCTAGACCTTTAAAACGTGCAATTCAAAAGTATGTAGAAGATACTTTAGCTGAAGAAATTATTAACTCACAATTAGTAGAAGGTGATAAAATAATGATGGATTTAGATAAAGAAAATAATGAATTAAAAATTGAAATTGAAAAAGCTGAAAAGCCAGCAGAATCATAATATAATTTCTTTCCAATAAAAAAGACCGTTAAATAATTAACGGTCTTTTTTATGATTAAACACTGGATTATCTTAACTTTAAAATATGAAAAAGCTAGAATACTTCTTTGGCGAAATTTTTGTACATGAAAACTATGTCATCGCTATCATGAAAGAAGGTATTACGGTTACACCAGATTTAAATGATGTCTTATTCGATATTGTAACCACTTATTTTCACTCCAAACCTTTTGTTTATATAACAAACAGAATAAACTCTTATGCTGTAGATCCCGCAATTTATGTAGAAACAGCAAAAATCTTTAACCTCATTGGTTTCGCTATTGTATCTAAAAATAATTTAGCATTTAGCAATTCGGATATTGAAAAATTATTCTTCAAAAAACCTTTTTTACATTTTGATACACTTTCGGAAGCCATTGCTTGGTCTGAAGATTTAGTATTAAAATATAATAAAAATTAAACACCGTAATTATTCAAAAACAACTCCTCTATCTCAATATCTACATCTTCTAAAAACTGAATAGATGCGGTAATATCATCATGCAATACGCGATCTTTTTTTACAAAAGAAACCTCTTTTCGGTATAATTCTAAAAAGGATTCTAAAAAAGGAGACGTTTTTAACGGATTTCTAAATGCTAATGCCTGACTAGCATTCATCAGCTCAATAGCAATTACACGTTCTACATTTCTAATTAATCGGTATGCTTGTGTTGCTGCATTTGCTCCCATACTTACGTGATCTTCTTGTCCGTTACTAGAAACAATACTATCCACACTTGCAGGAGTTGCCAACTGTTTATTTGCACTAACAATACTTGCCGCTGTGTATTGCGGAATCATAAAACCAGAATTTAAACCTGGGTTATCTACCAAAAACGCTGGTAAGCCTCTTAATCCGGATACCAATTGAAATACGCGTCTTTCCGAAATATTACCAATTTCAGCCATCGCTATTTTTAAATAATCTAATGCTAACGCCAATGGTTGTCCGTGAAAATTTCCACCAGAAATAATTAAATCTTCTTCCGGAAAAATATTAGGATTATCGGTAACCGAATTAATCTCCGTTAAAATAACACGTTCCACAAAATCTAAAGTATCCTTTGTTGCTCCATGCACTTGCGGAATACAACGAAAAGAATACGGATCTTGCACATGTTGTTTTTCCCTTACTATAATTTCACTTCCTTTTAAAAACTCATTAAAACGTCGTGCTACTTTTAATTGTCCAGGATGCGGACGCACTTGATGTACTAAATCATGAAATGGTTCTATTCTTCCATCAAAAGCATCCAAAGAAATACTTGCTATTACATCTGCTAAATACGATGTTTTGTGTGACATTAATAAAAGATACACACCATAAGAACTCATAAATTGCGTTCCGTTTAAAAGTGCTAATCCTTCTTTGGCTTCTAATTGTATAGGTTCCCAGCCAAACTTTTCTAGAATGGTATTTGCATCCAATTCTTTATTATCATGTACCACTTTTCCTTTTCCTAATAATGGCAGAGCCAAATGTGCTAAAGGCGCTAAATCACCAGAAGCACCTAAAGATCCTTGTGTAAAAACAAACGGAAAAACATCGTTATTAAAAAAGTCAATGAGTCTATTTACAGTTTGTAACTGCACACCAGAATGACCATAACTTAAGGACTGTATTTTTAAAAGCAACATCACTTTAACTACGCTTTCTGGAACACGTTCTCCGGTTCCGCAAGCGTGGGACATTACTAAGTTTTCCTGTAATTGGGTTAAATCGTTTTTAGATATCTCTACATTATATAAAGATCCAAAACCAGTATTAATTCCATAAAAAGGTTTTTCTGCTTCGCTTAATTTTTTATCTAAATATTTTTTACATGCAACTATTTTTTTAGAAGATTCTTCAGACAATTTTAATTTTTTATTGTCTTTAAAAATATTGTAAATAGTTACAATGTCTAATTTTTCGGAAGATATATAATGAAATGTGCTCATGTTATTTTTTAAGTCTTTCAAAAATGATAATTCAAAACAAGTTATGCAACTATTGTTAATAATTAAATACGTGAATTAATTATTATTCCTATTTTTGAAAAAACCTAAACACAAATAAATGAAAAAAGTACTAATTGCATTATGTGCATTAAGCATTGTTGCTTGTAAAGAAGAAACTAAAGACTATGTTACCTTTTCTGGAACTATTACAGATAAAAATAGCGACTCTATTGTTTTAAGAACCCAAACGTATTCTAAAACAATTAAGGTAAATGAAGATGGCACCTTTAGCGATACCTTAAAAGTAACGACAGGAATATATAATTTTTATGATGGTGGAGAAAGCTCTAATGTCTATCTACAAAATGGATATGATCTAAACATGACCTTAGACACAAAAATGTTTGATGAAACCATTAGCTACACAGGAACTGGAGACAAAACAAACAATTATTTAGCTAAAAAAGCATTGTTTGAAGAAACACTTTTTCCTCCTAGCCTTTTTGATTTTGAAGAAGTAGATTTTAAAAAGAATATTGCTGAAATAAATGCAAAACGCATCGCCTTTTTAGAAGAAAACAAGGATATGGACCCAGCCTTTTATGCTACCGAAAAAGAGGAAGTAGATGGATTTGAAAAGAAAATGCTTGGTTATTTTTCTAAAAACAAAGAAAGAGAAATAGAAAGAGCTGCACAATTTGCAAGTTATATTGGGAAACCTTCTGCTAGTTTTGATAATTATGAAAACGTAAAAGGAGGAACTACTTCTTTAGCAGATTTAAAAGGAAACTATGTGTATATAGATATCTGGGCAACTTGGTGCGGACCATGTTTAGCAGAACTTCCTGCATTAAAAATAGCAGAGAAAAAATATGAAGATAAAAAAGTTGCTTTTGTAAGTATTTCTGTGGATGAAGGAAGAGGTTATAAAGACAGATCTTTTGAAGCTTCTAAAGAAGGTTGGAAAAAAATGATTGCCGAAAAAGAAATGGGTGGTATTCAATTGTTTTCCGATAAAAACTGGAAATCTGATTTCATTACAGCTTATAAAGTAAATAGTATTCCAAGATTTATTTTAATAGATCCTAATGGCGTTGTTGTAGATGCAGATGCACCAAGACCTTCTAGTCCAAAATTTGATAAATTATTTACTTCTTTAAGTTTATAATATAAAAAAAGCCACACTATAATAACTTAGTTAAGTCATTCTTTAGAGTGGCTTTTTTTTATTTCTATTTTCACTTATTTAACTCCTATTTCTCTTGGCGTTCTTCACCTTCCTCTTCCACTTTTGGAGCTTCTGGTTGCTTAAATAAATCAATATATGCTTCGCCTAAAGTTTCAATTACATGGCTAGCAATTAAGCTTTGGTATCCTAGATCTTCAATAGCGATATCTGCAGATTTTCCGTGTAAATAAACTCCGAAAAGGGATGCCGTTAAAGGTTCATAACCTTGCGCAATTAATCCTGTAATAACACCGGTAAGCACATCTCCTGTTCCTGCTGTTGCTAATCCAGGGTTTCCTGTCGTATTTACATAACCTTTATCTTGAAAGATAGTAATGGTGTTTGCTCCTTTGATTACAATAATAAGATTGTGTTTTTTAGATAATGCTTTCGTTTTCTTTAATTTATCAAAATCATCTTTCCATTTTCCAATCAAACGCTCTAACTCTTTAGGGTGTGGTGTTAAAACAGTTTGTTCCGGTAATAATTTTAGTAATGCTTTCTTTTTTGAAAGAATATTTATCCCGTCCGCATCAATTACCAAAGGTATTTTATTCGTTTTCAAAAAGATTTCAAAAGCAGAAATGGTTTTAGTTGCTGTTCCTACTCCTACTCCAAAAGCAATTATGTTAGGTACAATGTCAAACTTAATATTGGTAATCATTTCTTCATTGGTATCGGTAATTACCATTGCTTCGGGAAAGGAAGCTTGTAAAGGAATGTAACCACACTTTGGAATATAAGCAGTTACTAAACCAGCTCCAGAAAATAATGCAGCTCTACTTGCTAAATTAACCGATCCCATTTTACCATAGCTTCCTCCTATTATTAAGGCATGGCCATAAGTTCCTTTATTAGAATATTTTTTTCGTGGTTTATATATAGGAAGCATTTCGTTTTTTCCAATTAACTCATACTCCGTATTTGTGGTATGCATATATTCTGGATCTATACCAATATCTAAAACTTCCCATTGCACCGTATACTTTTCTGTATCTGGTAAAAAGAAAATTAATTTCGGAGTTTGAAAACTCAAGGTATAATGAGACCAAACCACATCATCTTCCTTTTCTGGCACTTGATCTGGATACATACCAGAAGGTAAATCGATAGACAAAGTAAATGCCTTGGATGCTCTAAAATGCTGAAATAATGCTTTAACCCAATCTACAACTGGTCTGTTTAAACCAATTCCAAAAATAGCATCGACTATAATATCGTCCGGATTAATAACAGGCAGTTCTTCTGCATCTGTCATTAATAAAGGCCAAATTTTACTAACATTTTTAATTCTGTCGTAATTAATTAAAAAATCTTTAGATCGTGTATCGCTATAATTTATAACATACATTTTTACATTATAGCCATGTGTAATTAAATGTCTAGCCAATACTAAACCATCACCTCCGTTATTACCGATACCACAAAAAACATGAATTGGCACTTGTGCACCTTGCATTCGCATGTGCATCCAATTAAATATTTGGGTTGCCGCACGCTCCATAAGATCTGTAGATGTAATCTTTTGTTTTTCAGCCGTTAATTTGTCTCCTTCGTAAATTTGTTCTTTCGAAAATATTTTCATATTACTAATTATCTATATCTTATTTTACTAATTCCTCAAAAATAGCGTTTTAATATTTTTTTAGAAGTAAATGTAATACTTTTGATACGTATATTAAAACTTATATAACATAGTAAAACCTAATGAAAGTACTAAAATTTGGAGGAACCTCTGTAGGAAGTTCAAAAAACATAAACAAAGTGATTAGCATTTTAGAAGACTATTCTAAAAAGGACTCGATAATATGTGTAGTTTCTGCGGTTGGAGGTATTACGGATAAGTTATTAAAAGCTGGAGAACTAGCTAATAATAAAGATCAAGCATATATTAAGGAATTTGAAGCGATTCAAAAAGCACATTTCAGTATTATTTCTGAATTAATTCCGAACCAAAATAAAGCGGTTTTAAGTGAAGTTGAAAAAACGTTGGAAGGTTTAAAAAGCTTATTAGACGGGATCTATTTAATTAACGAATTATCCCCTAAAACATCCGATAAATTGGTGAGTTTTGGGGAGTTATTATCTTCTTTTATTATTGCTGAAACTTTAAAAAGTAGAAGTATTAATGCCGAACTAAAAAATAGTCAAGAGTTAGTGGTTACCAATTCTAATTTCACAAAAGCGGAAGTAG